>JAAUUR010000001.1 GCA_012031045.1 Leptolyngbyaceae cyanobacterium SM2_5_2 | reverse complement strand
GAGCCGAAACCGAGCGCCAGCGAGCCGAAACCGAGCGCCAGCGGGCCGAAACCGAGCGCCAGCGGGCCGAAACCGAGCGCCAGCGAGCCGAGACTGCCGAAGACCTGGCGGCACGTTTGGCGGAGCAACTCCGCTCCCTGGGGGTTGAGCCTGACCAACTCTAAATGCCCTTAGCCCCTGCGAAAACCTTGAAAACCTTATAGATTAGTTAAATAGGGAACATTAAAAAAGGCGAGGCCACCCACATGCGGGTTTTATTGATGACGGGTAAGGGCGGTGTTGGCAAGACCTCAGTAGCCGCAGCAACAGGGCTGCGCTGTGCCGAACTGGGGTACAAAACGCTAGTGCTCAGCACTGACCCAGCCCACTCCCTAGCCGACAGTTTTGACTTGGAACTGGGCCACGACCCTCGCCTGGTGCAGCCCAACCTGTGGGGCGCAGAACTGGACGCCCTGCGCGAACTAGAAGGCAACTGGGGTTCTGTGAAACGCTACATTACCGATGTGCTCCAGGCGCGTGGACTAGAGGGTATTGAAGCCGAAGAGCTAGCAATTTTACCTGGCATGGATGAAATTTTTAGCCTGGTGCGGATGAAGCGCCACCACGACGATGGGGAATATGATGTTTTGATCATCGACTCAGCTCCCACGGGTACGGCCCTGCGGTTATTAAGCTTGCCCGAAGTCGCAGGTTGGTACATGCGCAAGCTCTACAAACCCTTCCAGGCCGTTTCGGAAGTCCTGCGTCCCCTGGTGGAACCGCTGTTTCGTCCGGTGGCGGGGTTTTCCCTGCCAACCAAAGAAGTGATGGACGCGCCCTACGAGTTCTACGAACAACTGATTGAACTCGAAAAAGTTCTCACCGATGCCGCTACCACCTCTGTGCGCCTGATCACCAATCCTGAAAAATGGTGATCAAAGAATCCCTCCGTGCCCACGCTTACCTGAGTCTCTACAACGTAGGGACCGACCTGGTAATTGCCAACCGTATCATCCCCGATGCTGTGCAAGACCCTTTCTTTCAGCGCATGAAGGAAAAGCAGCAGCAGTACAAGCAGGAAATCTACGAAGACTTTCGCCCCCTGCCGGTCAAAGAGGTGCCCCTCTTTGCAGAAGAAATGTGTGGCCTGGATGCCCTCCACCGCCTTAAAGAAACGCTGTATGAGGCGGAAGATCCGACCCAGGTCTACTACAAAGAAACTACCCTGCGCGTGGTACAAGACAGCCAGGACTACAGTTTGGAGCTTTACCTGCCCGGCATACCCAAGGACAAGATTGAACTCAGCAAATCCGCCGACGAACTCAATATTCGCATTGGCAACCACCGCCGCAACCTGGTTCTGCCTCAAGCCCTAGCAGCACTACAACCGGCTGGCGCCAAAATGGAAGATGACTATCTCAAGATTCGGTTTAGTACAGCCCTTTAAGAAAAGGTAGGAAGTAGGGGGAGGACGATGCCGAATACTCGATGGCCGCAATAACCCACCTACTTCTACAAGCGCCAACTTCTGCGTGGCATGGCACTCCCTGTCTGCCTTCTTACTTCTGCCTTTTACTTCTGCCTTTCCATACTAGGCACCGGTTAGATACTGGCGCAGGCGCAACAGCGTTAAACTCTGCCCCAAGTTAATGGGTAATACCGAAATGCCCTCCAGCCGCGATTGCACCCAATTATCACCCCAGTACCACTCATGGAAGCCATCAATGCCGTCGGATAGCACCATGCGGAGGTGATTTTCGGTCACCTGCTGCACCTCATGGCGAATTTCCACTGGCCCCACATAGCTGCTAAATACCAGACCCGCATATAACTCATCGGGGAGCCCTTCGGCAAACCGCTGGGGCCAGAGCCACTGCCGAAACTTGCCTGGCTGCAGCAAACTGGTCTGAATTTGCCCCTGGGCGGCATCAATTTCAATGCGGAGGCGGCTCTGTTGGAAAGTGCCAAACATGAGAGGTAGTGAGAAAAAGAACCTCTTTAGTATGCCAAATAGAGAGTGGTGAGCTGGAGCAGCGAGGGAGGGTAGGAACCCTTTACAATAAAAAAGCTAAGGATTGTTAAGAGAATTTGGGGCAACGCATGGCAGATCAACTGATTCGGGCCACCGCAGCAGGGGGCGGTATTCGTGCGGTAGGGGTAGTAACCACCAAGTTGACAGAAATTGCCCGCCAGCGGCATCAGCTTTCCTACGTGGCTACGGCAGCGCTGGGTCGCACCATGGCGGCGGGGCTGCTGCTGGCCTCTAGTATGAAGCGGCCTCAGTCTCGAGTGAATATTCGGATTCGCGGCAATGGCCCCCTGGGCGGCATTCTGGTAGATGCTGGCCTGGATGGCACCGTGCGCGGCTATGTGGATAATCCTGGCATAGAGCTGCCACCCAACGCTGCGGGCAAACTGGATGTAGGAGCCGCCGTGGGTCGCCAGGGCTATGTTTATGTGGTGCGTGATGTGGGCTATGGTTACCCCTACTCCAGCACGGTGGAACTGGTGTCTGGGGAAATTGGCGACGACCTCACCCACTACCTGGCCACCTCTGAACAAACGCCATCGGCTTTAGTGCTTGGGGTTTACGTTGGGGCCAATGGGGTTGAGGCGGCTGGGGGGCTGCTCCTGCAAATTCTCCCCCGGGCTGCCGAAGACGAGGAAATGGTAAGCACTCTGGAAAGCCGACTCTCGTCGTTAACGGGCTTTACCCCGATGCTGCGAGCGCACAAAACCCTGCCCCAAATTTTTGAAGACCTAGTGGGCGACATGGGCATGGAAATTTTGCCCGAAACTCAACTGGTTCAGTTTCATTGCCCCTGCTCCTTTAAGCGCATGTTGGGGGCGCTGAAAATGCTCGGTGAAGACGAACTGCAAGACATGATTGAGAAAGACAACGGTGCCGAAGCCACCTGCCACTTCTGCAATGAGGTATATCACACCAGTAGCGACCAGTTAGCCCAGCTAATTGAGGACTTGCGGGAAGAACGTCAGGAGGTCAGTCGATAACAGACTCACCCCCTACTCACACCCGTCCTCGGTGCTAAACCAAACCAGCAGCGTTTGCCGGGTATCGCGCCAGCGCATCCAACCCTCGTCTGTGGTTGAGCCGGGTAGAGGGGTACAGCCTCGTACGGGTTGAACCACCTGGACACGCACCCAATCCCCTTGCACCTCCAGGGGGCGAATCAGGCTGTTGGGGACAACCAGCGATCGCAGTGAGCCACTGCCCCTGGGCACCGACCGCAGCGGTTGCGACAGACCGTGTTTACGAAACTCCACCTGGTAGGCTTCCTGGATTTGCTCTTCCCAGGGTTCGATGGTGAGGGAAAGCGCGCCGACATTGAGATGCGCTGTATGGGCCCAGGCCGAACCCGCCGGCGTGTACTGAAAGCGAAACCAGCCATCGGGGCGTACTTCCAGCACTGGAAAGCTGTACAAGCCGCGATCAGCCTGCACCATAGAAAAGGTGGCATCGCGACCCACGGCAATGGGGCCAGAACCATTGGGAATCAGCCAGCCATTAATCAGCCAACCCCAGTGGTCGCCATTGGGGCCGATGTAGATAGGCAGCGCAATGGAGCGCAGCCAACTGGCATGGAGGATAGGGCTACTGCGCCAATTACTGCCCAGCAGAGAGGTGACGTTGCTAGGGTGGAGGTGACCCACACCAACGTCATCAACGGGGCCAGGAGTTAGCCCCACAATGCCGGTTTCTTCAGGCCCAATGGCTGGCGGCACCGAGGCTGGCAACGGCGGCACCGCCGGTGGGCTAGCCTCAGCGACGCCTTGCTTAATACCTAAGCTCATGGCAACCTCCGCAGACGGCTCCACCGGTGAGGATTGTAGAGCCCCAGTCGCCAAAGTTGACCCCAACGGCATCAGCACTGTGCTTAAGATGCCTCCAACCAGTAGTGCCGTGCTGAATCGGCCCAGTTTTTTATTCCAACTACAGCCCCTACGGAGTGATATCATGACGATTTCAAGCAGTTTCAGAGAAATGGGTAGAGCCGCCTAAGCAGCCGACAGCTAGGCCCAGGCCTAGCTCTCTCTGGGTTTAGATCGTTATGATGCCTCTGATGGAAGAGCATCAGCATGACTCTATCCCAACAAATCTGACGGCTTAATCAAGCTTTTATTCCCAGATCGGATTAAATATTTAACTATCTTTATAGAATTGACAAAACCGCAACGTATCGTGCCATGGCCACTGGCTATGACGGCACCCTGGCCACCGATGATGTGGTAAAAACGCCAGTTCTGTCGGCCTTACAGCCCTATTCCTAGCGAATGCCCTATCCTGGTATCATAACCCTCTAGTAGACTAGAGGGTTTATTCTGGAAGGTTGATGAGTTGGAGGGTACGTTATGACCGTTACCACCCGCCTGAAAATTGGCGATCTCTCTAAACAGACTGGCATGGCCGTGGGCGCTTTGCGATACTACGAGAGCCTGGGCCTCTTACATTCAGACCGTGGCGAAAATGGCTATCGTTACTACATGCCAGAGGCCATTCACCAGGTGCAGTTTATTAAAAAAGCGCAGACTCTGGGGTTTTCCTTAGAAGACATTAGCGAAATTCTGAATGTGCATCAGCAGGGCAATGTGCCCTGCCAGTTTGTGCAAACACTATTGCAGGAAAAAATTCAGCAGCTCGAAACCCAGATTGAGCGGATGATAGCCTTCAAAACTGAGCTAGAGCACTATCGAGATCGCTGGGCTAGTCACCCACCCCACCCACAACCGGGGGATATTTGCCCGTTGATTGAGCGGGTGCCATTAGACCTCTCCAATAATTGTCAGAATCAGGGCTGAAGCCCTTACTAAAAGCCCATCAAAAATCTTTCCTGGAGAGGTCTATTGACAAATGCCAGGGATTAGCCCAAGATCCAATCGATTTTTTAGTGGGTGGAACCTCGACCGACAGGGTAGGCTGGTAACGATATTGTTAATAAGGCACACATAACTTCATCATGGGACAGTGCTTTCGCTTCGCCATCATCAGCGACCCTCACATCGCTCGGCCAGAAACAATCCCTGATCATGCTCGTCGGTTTCATCTGGTGGAGGTGAGCATTCCCGGCATTGAGCAAATCTTCGACCATTTGGAAAGCCTGGATTTAGACTTTCTGCTGCTGCCTGGTGACCTCACCCAGCATGGCGAATGGGTCAACCACCAGTGGCTGCTTGAGCGGTTGCAAAGGCTACCCTTTCCGGCCTATGTGGTGCCGGGTAATCACGATGTAATTGCCCGCGAGGCCAGCGATCGGGCCATCGGCCTGCAGGACTTTCCCCGCCTGTACCAAGACTTTGGCTATGCAGACGGCAAAACGCTGCATTACCAGCAAGAGATTCTTCCTGGCGTGCGGCTGATTGGCCTGAACTCCAACGCCTTTGAGGAGGATGGCCAGCAGATTGGCGTTGGCTATGTGGATGAGGAGCAACTGGCCTGGTTAGAAGAAAGCTTGCCCCAGTTTCAAGACGACCTGGTGATGGTGATGCTGCACCACAACGTGCTGGAGCACTTACCGGGTCAATCCCTCAGCCCTTTGGGGCAGCGCTACATGGTACATAACCGCCAGGCGTTGATTGACCGCTTGCAGACCGCTGGCGTGCGGCTGATGTTCACCGGGCACCTGCATGTGCAGGACATCGCCCGCCAGGGTGACCTCTGCGAAGTGCTGACCGGCTCCATTGTCAGCTATCCCCACCCCTACCGCCTGCTAGAGGTCGAGCAGGATGACGCTGGCCACCTCCTGCGGGTAGAAGTGCAATCCCACCGGTTGCAGACTGTTGACCCCTGGGAAGATTTGCAGGCCATGTCCTACGAGTGGATGTGTGAACGGGCTGGGAGCTTTATGACCAAGTTTCTGATCAGCCCGCCGATTAATCTTTCTCTGGCTGAAGCAGAGGCGATTGCGCCCAGCCTACGCCATTTTTGGGCCACCATTGCCGCCGGCGACCCCCAAATTGACTTCTCCCACCTACCGCCCCACCTGCGCCACCGCCTGGAGCGCTTTAATGCCGTGGATGCCAACGGCCAGCCCCCAGCGCCTGGACAATGCGGCTAGCTTGGTTGGCAGAGCTACTAAGAGCATGACCCCAACCACTGAACTCGCCACCTTTGGAGCCGGTTGCTTCTGGGGGGTAGAAGCCGCCTTTCGCAAACTCAACGGCATCATCGACACCTCCGTGGGCTACATGGGCGGCCACTTCGAGAACCCCTGCTACCTGGATGTGCTCTCGCGCATCACTGGCCATGCCGAAGTCTGTCAGGTGCAGTTCGACCCTGCGGCTACCCCCTACACCACCCTGCTGGATACCTTCTGGCGCATCCATGACCCCACCAGCCTCAACCGTCAGGGGGCTGATCGCGGCGAGCAGTACCGCTCAGTGATTTTCTTCCACACTCCAGCCCAGGGCCAAGCCGCCCGTCAGTCCCGAAACCAACTCGATGCCTCTGGCCACTACCCCAGGCCCATCGTCACTCAAATTGAACCTGCTAGCACCTATTGGCTGGCCTCCGCAGAGCATCAACGATATTTTGGGTAGCCACTGAATGCTAAGCGAGTTGGCTAAAACAGGTAGTGCTTATGTGTTATCGGGCGTGGCGGGTCGAATCATTGCGAACTCCAGGGATGTAAACTAGTATTCTGCCAAGGTAATTATGACAGGCTAGGAGTGGGGTAAAGACGCGCCAGCCGGGAGCGGGCATCAGCGGCTGAGAACTGCCAATTGACCCTAGCGTTTTGGGCATTACGATCGTCTTCCCAAGCCGAGACTTCTCGCGTCAGGACGTCAACGGAAGGAATGCGGCGATTGAGACATTGCCGCGAGAGCACAGAGAATTCAAGTTCAACCATGTTGAGCCAACTGCCGTGCTTGGGGGTGTAGTGGAACTGCCCTCGGTCGAGAATTCGCCGGGCTTCCCTGGGGGCGGGAATGTCTGATAGAGAGCCGCTGGAGTATGGGTCTTGAGATTGTCGAGGACAACCTGAATGTCGGTAGCGTCAGGGACCAGGACATCGACGAGGTATTGCATACACAGGGCGAAGTCTTTGGCAGTTCGATGCTCAGTGACTTTGAGATGCCGCCATCCTTGTCAGGGTTGGAAAAAGCCAAATAAATTGCAAGTGCCTTCACGGATGTATTGTAGTCATAGCGTTCCGGGGCGCCGCCGAGGGCGTTCTGATAAGGCGGGGGCTAGGCCTTCCTCCACACAGCGTTGGCGGATGCAATGAACGGTGGATTCCCCAACATGCAGCATCTGGGCAATCGTGGCGTCATCATCACCTTCGTCGGCAAGGAGCAGAATTTGCCCTCGCTTGAGCTTGCGAGCTGACAGGGTACCTTGACGGGTTAGTTTGTCGAGGTCGTTGCGTTCTGCGGCGGTTAGGCTAACGGTGTATTTAGTAGGCATGGGACGTCTAAGGTTTTCCTCAGTCTCTCATCCTTATATCACCCGTCAATATCGGTTAGCCGAGTACTAGTACTCGGCGGCTAAAATAACCCACCTATTTGCCAAAGCAGAACCCCTTGTCTGACATGGAATTCCCTTTCTGTCTTCTGCCTTTTGTCTTCCGCCTTGCGGTACTAGATCCAACTCGCTAAATCACCGCCAGTTTCTCACCGGTTTTTTCCTCAAGTTTGGCAATGGTAGCCGCGCCGACTACGCCATCGGCCTTGAGCCCGTTGGCTTCCTGAAACTGAACCACGGCTTTAAAGGTACCCGCGCCAAAGTGTTTGTCTGCAGCTAGCTGTTCGGGCTTGAGATTGAGAGCTTTACGCAGCATAAGCTGGAGTTGACCCACTTCTTCAGCAAATAATCCTTTGGTCAAAATCGGTGTTTTGCCAAACCCCTGAGCCGGAGATTTGCTCACCTTAGAAGCGGTAGTTGGCCCCCACTGGCTATCCACTTTAATGGGGTCATTGGGGTTATATTCATTCCATAATTCCTGAAACATACGCACTTGCAGCGGCCCCAAATCTTCGCCGCCGCTCTTATAGTCAAAATGCATGGGGTCAAAGCTGCCAATCCACATCCAGTTTTGCTTTTCTAAAAAAGGACGCCAGCTAGGTGCTTCTTGAATATCGATAGCCAGCCCACTATTGTGGTTACTGTTAGGCGGTGGAGCCGCCGCTCGAATGCCACAAAGACTGCGCTCAAATTGAAGTCTCAACATATATTGCTGCATGGGGGTGCGTAGACAACTGTTGATGTGCAGCTTAACCCCACGGTCTTCAACCGCTCGCACCAGGGTATTGTAGGCGGCCGTTTGCAGGTAGGGGTTGTTTTGGCTACCCTCGCAAACAATTAATTCATGATCAATACGGGATAATTTACCAGGTAGTTCAGCCATAATTTTCTCCAACACCTGGAGGGAGAGACCCTGAATTTGGCCGGTATCGCAACCGGCCACTAGCGCAGAGAGTTGTACCATTGTTTTTCCCTGAATAAGAACTTGTGGACTGATGTTTTTGAGGTCTTTCTTGATAGCTAGTACTCTGAGGCGGAAATAAACCACCTATTCATTAACTTGGCAATCCTTGCGGAACCTAGGATTTCCGTTCTGCCTTCTGCCTTCTTACCCCTGCCTTTCAGTACTAGGCCGTCAGTTTTCGACCCGTTTTGAAGGCCGATTCAAAGCGATCGAGGCCGTGGGTGCCCCCATTTACCGCTCGTCGAGCAGATTTTAAATCGTTAGTTAATAACGCCTCACGAACTCGGCGCTCTACATTTTTCAGAAACATAGCCAGAATCTCGGCGGCCACCTCCGGCTCATTGGCCAGATCAGGGTTCTCCACCAGATTTCTGCCAATTTGAGCCCCGATGTTTGTGTAGTTAGCCCGTCCAGTTAATTGAATAAAGCCCCGACCTTTAAAGTCGGCTCCATCGGTTGGGCCTTTATTGCCTAAATCTTTTCGGTTGTCGTACAGCGAGAAGGGCGCTCCGCTAGGGGGGGTATTGTAGCGAGATTTAAATTCATCGATAGGAACAAACCCCTCGGTTTCCGCTCGAATCGTAGCCAGAGCCATAAGAATCATGTCGCGATCGCCCAGGCCAAATTTCTTCAAGCCTGCCAAAATAAACGGCAAATTCTTTTTGATATTGCCAATTGGAGTGGATGGAAACATCTCTGAAACTACAGCCACCGTAAATTTAGCGGCTCCATCCGGGCGTTGATCCTGCTCCGTAACACTCATGCCCAGGGCACTCAGAGTTTTTGCCCCGACAATGCCATCGGCCAACAGTCCTTCACTTTTTTGGAAAGCCATGACGGCGGCTTCAGTGCCATTGCCAAAATCACCATCCACAGCACCTGGATCAAATCCCTGCTTTCTTAGCAGCTCTTGTAAGGCAATGACGCGATCACCCTTGGCCCCTTTTTTGAGATTCATGATTGTATAGCTTCCTTAATGTCTAAAACCATGACAATAATCTGCCTGTGAAAAGCAAACTCCTCAAGCCAATCCGCAACTGAATCTACTTTATATAGAACCTACGTAGTCTTACAGTACCCCTAAGGGTAATAAGGAAATACCCGAACCGGAAACGCTGTAAGCAGAGCTTTTATACCTATCTAAGCCAGCCATCAATCGCTAACCACCTATTAAAAAGTATCAAATCTACAGGCTAAATTGGCTGATTAAAGGTCAGCATCTCTTAGCTTATCCGTCCCCTCTGTGGGATAAAACCTGTGCGTTAAGAAAATAAACAGTTGCATGGCCCTGGCCAAAATTTTAGGCCTCTAGGAGTTGACGACAGAAATAGCCCCCTTTGGGTAAGGTCTAGGATTGCTTTTCTACCTTCTGCCGCCCTATTCCAGCGCCTGCTCATTCAGCTCGATAATCCCCTGATTTACCGCCGGTTTTGCTCAGCAAGCGCACCGACTGGATCTCCATAGACTTTTCAAGGGCCTTGGCCATGTCGTATAACGTGAGGGCTGCAACCGTAGCGGCGGTCAGGGCTTCCATCTCAACGCCCGTCTCAGCCTTGACTTTAACCGTGGCTTGGATTCGATAGCCCGGCAAGGCTGGGTCTGGGCTAATCTGCACCTCCACCTTGTGAATGGGTAAGGGATGGCAAAGGGGAATCAGGTTGGCCGTTTGCTTAGCCGCCATAATCCCCGCCAGGCGAGCGGTACCTAAGACATCTCCCTTAGGGGCATTGCCCGCTTCAATGGTGGTCAGGGTTTCTGGTTGCATCTTCACGGCAGCTACGGCCACAGCTTGACGCACGGTTTGAGATTTAGCGGTGATGTCTACCATCTGAGCCTGGCCTTGGGTATCCAGGTGGCTGAGGTCAGAGCGCTTTGGGGAATTGTCCGTCATCGGGCCTACACCGGGCTAAATATTGTGTTATTATGAGATGCCGACGAGGGCGTGTAGCTCAGTGGACTAGAGCACGTGGCTACGGACCACGGTGTCGGGGGTTCGAATCCCTCCTCGCCCGTTAGATTACGTTAAAAGGCAGAGCATTTACAAGGGTGCTCTGCCTTTTAAGATGTATAGTCCTCAACCGCTATGGTTGAGGACTAACTAGAGTTAAAATCGGGGGCTATCGCCAAATCCATTCGCCGGTGCGGCGGCGATCAACTACCGCTGACGATTGATTAAAGTGATGTAGTAAAGCAGATTCAAGAACGCATAGAAGGCCGTAGCAACATAGGTCCAAGCGGCAGCGGTTAAAACGGCCCGCGCTCCCTTGCGTTCATCACCCTGGAGGATGCCAAGCTCATCCACTAATTGCAACGCTCGCCTGGAGGCATCAAACTCTACCGGCAGCGTTACGATGTGGAAGACTAAAACAGAGGCAAAGAAGATCACCCCCAACCAGGCCAAATTTAGCACTTGAAAAATTAGCCCAGCCATAATCAGCATTGGCCCCAGGCGAGAACCCAGGTTGACCGCGGGCACCAGGGCCGCCCGTAGGTTCATGAACCTATAGCCCTGGAAATCTTGCAGGACGTGGCCACACTCGTGGGCCGCTACAGCCGCCGCCGCCAGAGAATTGGAGTTGTAGATGCCCTGGGATAGACGAACCGCCTTAGCACCAGGGTCGTAGTGATCCGTAAGCTCACCCGCCACGGGTTCAACTCTCACTTCCCGGATGCCCTTCTTAGCTAGAATCGTTTGGGCTACCTGGGCTCCGGTCATGCCCATTGTGGAAGGAATTTGAGAATAGCGACGGTAAGTGCCTTTTACTCTAGACTGTGCCCAGAACATCAGCAGCATGCCGGGAATCATGAGCACAAAATACATGGGGTCGAAGAACATGGCGTTTGCTCTAGAGACAGGGAAATTAAGAACAACTAACTTCCCTGAAATCATAGCAGGGGAGCCTAAGCCAGCGGCCAAACTTTAGAGGCTTATTACAATTGACGCCCTATGACTAGGCTAATTCCCTTCCGCCAATCAATAATCCCCAACCAGCCTGCTTCTATAGCTCAGAATCAATCCACAAACCATCCCGTTCTGAAGGGGTAGTGCCCTCCACAGGCACAGCCACAGGCAGATCAGGAATCGGAAAGACGGGTTGATCCAGGGCAATCTGCAAAGCTGGGACACCAGAGGTTTGGGACATCTGCCACGCCCCATCACCCGTGCCTATGCCGCTGGATAGCAGGTTAAGCACACCCACCACCACTACCCCAGCGCTAGCCATGGTCACCATGCGAAAGCGATGGTTAAGACACTGAAATACTCGGGCCAAGGTCACCTCGGTATCGCCAGAGGTAACACAACTCTCTTCTCGAAGCCCCTGCCGGAGCGCCAATAAACGGTTGTATAGGCACTTAGCGGTGGGGTCGCTATTCAACCAGGTTTGCACTAAGCTGCGTTCTTCAGGGGTAACTTCCCCATCCAGGTAAGCGCTCAATAACTCAAAGCGATCGCGTTTCATGACGTCTAGTTCTGCGCAAGGTAAGGGTGGCCGATTTACCAACGGGCCAGACCATACACAATCATCAACAGGATTACGAACCGCACCGGTCGGGTAGGGGGAGGTGGACATACCGTAAGCAGCACCTAAAGTCGTTACACCAGACTGGCAGGCCGAGCGTTTGGTTTCCGCTCCCAAAACCAGAGCAGAACTAGCCCTTAGTTTCGACCGCCGTTACCGATCATAATGGCAACACTCAAAAATCGGTAATACTCCCCTAGACTCATTTATCGAAAAAGGTCGCTGCACCCTGATGGTCGTACTGTCACTGAACTAAACTTAATCGAACCTTGATGTTGGCTGGGCCAGGCTACAGGTCAAACCTATGAAACCGTTAAGCCAACTCTAGGCGTTTCTCAAGCGCCCAAGTAGGGTTGCAGATCACTCTGCAAACGCTGCCGGGCTCGGGCAATGCGGGACTTTACAGTACCTAGCGAAACTTCCGTTATGTCGGCAATTTCTTCGTAGGACAGGCCTTGAATTTCCCGCAAAATTATAGCTGTGCGAAAGACATCGGGCAGGTCAGCAATGGCTTGATGCAGATGGGTATAAAACTCCTGGGTCATCAGCGCATCTACCGGGCCAGGGCCAGTAGCCGGGACATCCCAGTCAATGGTGCCATCTTCCAGCGCCAGGGGTGCATCTAAGGAAAGGGTAGCCCGACTGCGCTTACGGCGACGCAGTTCGTCGTAAAACAAGTTAGTCGTGATCCGACCTAACCAGCCCTTAAATTTAGCTGGCTCATTGAGCCTACGCAGGTTGCGATAAACGCGAATCCACACTTCTTGAGCCAGGTCAGCCCGATCTGGCCAATCAGGAGCCAGATGGTAGAGCAATTTATCCACATGGCTTTGGTAGCGCCGCAGTAGCTCGGCAAACAGCACCTTATCAGGGCGAATACGCTGCTGGCATAGGGCCACCAGTTCTGAGTTGGTCAACTGTGATGGGTTGACCGACGGCTTGGGAACTCTGATGGAAACAGACCAAGTAGAAAACATAAGTTGACTCATAACTTCCGAGTTACGCCAGTAACTAAGCGATAGCAATTCAAGCTGGACGATTACAGACTCGCTAAGTAGGCGGTAGTGGCTCCGGGATAATGCCTGTGTGAAGGCTGACCGTATTGTGCCTGGGGATAGACCCCCTGGGCGGACACCTTGTGCCTGTGGATTGTCTGTCACACTCCAAGGCATAGCGGTTAATCTAAGGAATAAAAGACCCAAACTCTAGTGGTTTGGAGGAAAACCCTAAGTATCCAGATTGTCTTAGTCATGTTTTGGTGGCCAGATGGGCCGATTGGCGGAGGTGCTATGTCAAGATGGAGACCGTCCGGTACAACCACCTGTTCTGAGGTATGCCACCCGGCTTGATCCATCACCAACACGACCTGTCGCTAAGGGCCAAGGCCAAAATGTTGGGCAAAATCCGCCAAGGCGCGATTAAACAGGTCGATATTGACCCGAGGTAGAAGCCACCAATAGGTGTGTCCGCTGCGAGGGTGGACAAAGCCATAGAGCCAAAACCAGTCATAGCGGCAGTGAACAGGAGTACTCAGTGATCCAAACCAGTTATCGCCCCACACCCGGCGCGGGATGGGATGGCGTCCCAAGCGATGTTCGTCCAGGGCCCACACTTGAACGTCGGCGTCGGGATGGGCGATTTTGATGGTTTCCAGTTGAGCGTGCAGATTTTTTTTTCCACACCCGCTGTTCCTCTTCAGTGGCAGCGTGTTGATGTTCGGAACGAGGTACTTAAGGGAGACGTCCATCTGTTTGAGAATCTCCCAACCCCGTTGGCGGTGAACCGGATGACCCAAGCGCTCACTGAGCCAGTCGGCTACCTGGCGACCGTTCCAGAATCCGCCGTCCGCGGGCTCCTCCTGCAAAGCTTGGTACAACAAGGCTTGCGTCTGATCATCGAGAATGACCCGACCATTACCCTCCGGGCTATTCAGCAAGAGGAGTTAATGCCGTCTGCCTAGTGTAGAAAGAGCGGAGGGCGGAGGGTTAAAGGGTAAAGCTGCCCAGGGTGCCGCCAAGGCTAAGCCCAATTAAAAGCGTGGCCGCCAGGGTGAGGAATACCTGCCGGGGCTGGAGCCGGGGCTGGAGCCGTTCTGCCAGGCAGCGGGTTAGCAGGCGGCACAGCAGAGTCAGCAGTACGGCGAGAAGGCCCAATCCCAACACTTGCCAGAATAGGCTAGCCAGGGTAACGTCCTCCAGTTGGTCGGAGCCGAGGTGGTTGAGGGCCAGGGCTAGGGCCAGGGTGACAGACCCCGCCCCCAGCAGGCGCAGGCTCCCTTGTAGTAGACGCTGGGCCAACCGGCTGCTCTGGGGTTGGGCCGCAATCAAGGCTAGCTCCAGAACGTGGAGCCAGGCTCCCACCAACACCAGCGGCCAAACCCACGGGGCGCTGGGTAAGACAGTTACCACAAACCCCACCACCGCATACCACAGCCCACACAACAGCATTAAACCAGCGTTAGACTGCTGGCTCTGACGCCTGAGGGATGGCTTGACTGGCCGGGCCGCCGGGGGCCGCCGCCGGGGCGAACTATGCATAGCCGTGGGTGAAACGCGATAAAATCCTAGGCTCTAGTGTGCCAGGAAGCGTGGCGTTCTGGAGTAATCTTGTCATATTGTCCTGCAAATCGAACCCATGAGCGTCCCCCTTAACGCCCTGGTGCAAGGGTTACTCGCCGCGTCCAGTCTGTTAGTAGGTGCCATTATCGGCATTGGCTGGCAGCCGGGGCGGGCTTTTACGGCGGCCATCATGGCCTTCGGCAGTGGCACGCTGATTTCGGCGATCGCCTTTGATATTACCCTACCCGTGTTTCAAACCAGCGGTTTTTGGCCGCTGATCGTCGGGTTTGCCCTGGGCGGTACTCTGTTTACCGTAATCATCAACTACATTGATGGCCAGGGCGGGTTTATTCGCCACCCCTCCTCGTCGCGGCGGTTTTTGTATCACCATCGCCAGGAAGAAGCCTCAGAGGTGCTGGATCGAATCGAGCACATCGAGATGCTGCACAGCCTTTCCCCCTCAGAAATGCAGGCGATTATCCCCCTACTGAAGCCGCTCTCGGTGGAGCCCGGCACGGTGCTGTGTCAGGAAGGGGCCGCAGGCGACTGCATGTTTTTGATTGTCGATGGGCAGGCGGAGATTTTTAAGGGCTCCCAGCGTTTAGCCCAACTGGGCGCGGGTGAGATGTTTGGTGAAATGGCGCTGCTTACCGGCGAAAGCCGCTCGGCTACGGTAAGGGCCAAAACCCCGATGGAACTCTACGAGTTAGACCGGGCTGACTTTGAGGCCATGCTCACCCATTCTCCCCAGCTCTCCAGTGGGTTAAGCCGCATCCTGGCCCGCCGGTTGCGAGAAACCACCCAATCCACTACTAAACCCAAGACCGTGGAGGATGACCACTGGCGACAGCGAGTTCTGGACAGCGTAGAGGTAGATATTCCCATTTCAGAGCATCAGTTTAAGGAACTGGCCGAGAGTTCTGCCCCCCTGGCCATTTTGGTCGGCACCATGATGGATAATATCCCCGAAGCGCTGGTCATTGGCTTTAACACTGGCATGGGGCACGTCAGTACTTCCTTTTTGCTGGCCGTGTTTATTTCCAACATCCCAGAAGCCATGTCCAGCTCGATGGGTATGAAGAAGGCGGGTAACTCATCTCGGCGCATCCTGGCTCTCTGGGGCGGCGCCGTACTGCTCAGCGGCCTGATTGCTATGGTCAGCAGCCTGATGATGACCTTCACGGGTGATTGGATGGTGAGTGTGGCCAAGGCTACGGCGGGCGGCGCTATTTTAGCGATGGTAGCCAGCACCATGATGCCCGAAGCCTACGAAATGGGGGGCAGTTCGGTGACGTTTTCGACCATTACCGGCTTTTTAGTCAGCTTTTGGGTCGCGTCTTTTGAGCTTTGACCCAGACTCCTATGATCTTTCCCCCATCTCCCAACGGCCTGGTTAACTGACAAAACCCATGCCTGTTGCCCCACCGGGTCACAATCTCTTTCGCTAGAGATTTTTCTTTTTCTCCCCGCCTGGCACGCTAGGCTAGGGAAAGGATGGCTGATTAATCAACTTAATCAACACGGTACTTTTATGGTGATAGAATGGCTGACCTTTGCAGTGCCTCCAGAGCATCGGGAAACCTTTATTCGCGTTGATGACGACATTTTGGACAACGACCCTGAGGCAATATCCGGGGTTTGTTTCCAAGGAAGTTTGGATTTCCCCTGACCTGGCCGATCAGGTGGTCTGCATGATTCGGTGGCAAACCCGCGAACAGTGGAAAGCTATTCCCCAGGCCGACTTAGACCGTATTGAGCAACAGTTTGATGCCGCCCTGGACTTTAGCTACCGCATTATTGATGCCAGGGAATACCAGGTGCGGCGGTATCCGTCTTCTTAGGGGAGGCAAGAGGTAGGAGGTAGGAGATAGGAGCCAGAAGTCAGGAGTTAGAAGCCCCATTTCGTGATACAACCATTGAGCATGGTCAGGGGTGTTCTTGTGATCGCCTCATTTTGGTTGGAAGGAGGGTTCTATGGCGGCACTGGCTCCATGGCTTCAGGGGCAGGTGGCCCTGGTTACAGGGGCATCGCGCGGTATTTGGTCGGGCCATTGCCCTGGCCCTGGCGGCGGAGGGTGCCCAGGTGGTGGTAAACTACGCCCGGTCTGGGGAGGCCGCCGAGGCGTTGGTGGCGCAGATTGTCGCCGATGGTGGTAGCGCTGTGGCGCTCCAGGCCGATGTTTCCCAGGCTGACCAGGTGGAGGCGTTGGTCAACGGCACCCTGGAAAAGTTTGGCCGCATTGATATTCTGGTCAACAATGCTGGCATTACCCGCGATACCCTGCTGCTGCGCATGAAGCCCGAAGACTGGCAGGCGGTGATAGACCTTAACCTGACCGGGGTATTTCTCTGCACCCGCGCCGTCGCCAAGGGGATGTTGAAGCAGCGCTCCGGGCGGATTATCAACATTGCCTCGGTGGCGGGGCAGATGGGCAATCCAGGGCAGGCTAACTACAGTGCCGCTAAGGCTGGGGTGATTGGTTTTACTAAAACCATCGCCAAGGAATTGGCCAGCCGGGGCATTACCGTCAACGCTGTGGCCCCCGGCTTCATCGCAACCGATATGACAGGCGAGCTCGCCAACCCTGAAGACATCCTCAAGTTTATTCCTCTAGGCCGGTTTGGTCAGCCGGAGGATATTGCTGGCATGGTGCGGTTTCTGGCGGCTGACCCGGCGGCGGCCTACATTACCGGCCAGGTCTTTAACGTCGATGGCGGCATGGTGATGGCCTAACTAAAAGCGATGGGGAATCTTGGTTCTCCATCGCTTTTAGTTAGTATTCAAAGACTTAGGGTATGGCCTACTGCCACTTAGCGGCAACCAGTTCAGCCAGGTCAACCACACGCTGGCTGTAGCCCCACTCATTGTCGTACCAGGCCACGACCTTCACCATGTCGCCACCCATAACCATGGTAAGGCTAGAGTCAACGATGGAAGATTCATCGGTCTTGCGGTAGTCAATGGAAACCAGGGGCAGGTCGCTGTAGGCCAAAATACCCTTCATGGGGCCTTCAGCAGCAGCTTTTAGGACTTCGTTGACCTGCTCAGCAATGGCGGGCTTTTCTACCTGTACCACCAGGTCAACTACCGACACGTTAGGAGTGGGCACACGGAAGGCAATCCCGTTCAGCTTACCGGCCATTTCAGGAATCACCAGGGCTACAGCCTTGGCCGCACCGGTGGTGGTGGGGACGATGTTTAGAGCAGCGGCTCTCGCCCGACGCAGATCGCGGTGGCTAGCATCGAGCAGGCGCTGGTCACCCGTGTAGCTGTGGGTGGTGGTCATGGTGCCTTTGATAATGCCAAAGCCATCATGCAGAACCTTAACGACCGGCGCTAAGCAGTTTGTGGTACAGCTAGCGTTGCTCACCACATTGTGCTTATCGTGGCTGTAGTCTTCGTGGTTAACGCCAATTACGTAGGTGCCGATGTTGCCGCCTTTGCCAGGGGCTGTGATCAGCACTTTCTTGGCACCGGCTTCAATGTGGCGAGAAGCTCCCTCTTCGCTGACGAATACCCCAGTCGCTTCAATCACCAGGTCAACATCCCAGGCGGCCCAGGGCAGGTTGTTAGGGTTGCGGTCAGAGTAGCACTTGATGGTCTTGCCATTAACGGTCAGAGTTTCGTCATCGGCACTAATCTCGGCGTCTAAACGACCCAGCATAGAGTCGTACTTAAGAAGATGGGAGTTGGTTTGGGGATCAGAAGTATCGTTGATAGCAACAATTTCTAGCTGACTATTATCCCGTGTTAACCAGCACCGTAAAAAGTTTCGGCCAATGCGCCCGAATCCGTTGATGGCTACTCTAATCACTGCGTTTAACCCTCTGTTGTAGTCGGACTAGGTATCTATTCTTAGACGAGACCATAATATCGCAAACCATGATCCACTTTATAGGGATCATGCATTGAACTGATTAAATGAATAGGGCGCCATCACGCGGCATCGATCTATAATTTAGCTTAGGGCTGTGCAGATGTAGCCCCTGGCACAATCAATCCTGCAAATTCAGTATTCGGGATGATGATAAGTATTACTGCTATCGAGATCTAAGGCCCATAGAGGATTTCTATAGCCTGACCCGATCTCTCTTAGGCTAAAAACCCGCCATTAATGGCTAAGAAAGACGGTATGTCGGGGTTTTTGTAGTTTTAAGCCATGTAGAGGTCTGATGAAGCCTGAAGCAACCAGAGCGCATATTTTCATAGCGGTATTGCCATTTTTAGGTAAGTGTAAGCCCAGGCTTAGGCCAATTCAGCAATTCTTGCTATGATTACGCCTGACACATGGTGTGGTGTGGTGTTTTAAGGAGTGAAGGATGCCGAATTCTGTAGATTTCAACGGCAGGCCATTCCATTTTATTGGAATTGGTGGGATCGGAATGTCTGCGCTGGCTTACATTTTGACTAAACGCAACATCCCCGTTTCTGGCTCAGATCTACGCTTGACCCACATTACGCGCCGTCTGCAGGAGGCTGGGGTTCATATTTTTTGGCAGCAAGAGGCCGCCAATTTAAGCTATTTTCTCAGCGTTGATAGCAGTGCTCAGGGCGGGTTTTCTAAGCCGATGTTTGCCAAGCCCTGGGCGGCTACAACCACGCTAGAACGGGTGACTCCCCAGGTAATTTGTTCCACCGCTATCAACGAGCTAAATCCTGAATATCAAGCGGCTCGGCAACTAGGCTGCCCCATTTTCATCGCTCTGATGTGCTGGCCGCCTTGATTAAGGATTACTACAGCATTGCCGTAGCCGGCACCCACGGCAAAACTACCACCAGCAGTATGATTGGCCATGTCTTGCTGGATGCCGAACTCGACCCCACCATTGTAGTAGGTGGCGAAGTATCGAGCTGGGGAGGCAATGCCCGCATTGGGCAGGGGCCTTATCTGGTGGCCGAGGCCGATGAGTCGGATGGTACGCTGGCTAAGTTATCGGCCACCATTGGCGTGGTCACCAACATTGAACTCGACCACACCGATCACTACCGCGACCTCCAGGATGTGGTGGATATCTTCCAGCGGTTTCAGCAGCAGTGCGAGATGCTGGTGGCCAGTTTGGATTGCCAGGTAGTGTGCACTAGCCTGAAGCCTACGCTAACCTACAGCCTGAATGCTGACCGTAACGCCACTTACTTCGCTACGGATATCCACTTCCATGCCAACGGCACCACAGCTACCGTATGGGAGCGGGGCCAGCGTCTAGGCCAGCTCAACTTGAGCGTTTTAGGCGAGCACAACCTGAGTAATGCCTGGCGGCAATTGCGGTTGGCCGTCACCTGGGGATTTCCTTTACCCAAATTGCCGATAGCTTAAGCCGCTTTTGTGGGGCGCGTCGTCGATTTGAGTTGCGCGGTAGCTATGGCGGCATCCAGTTTGTGGATGACTACGCCCACCACCCCAGCGAAATTCGGGCCACTCTGGCCGCCGCTCGCCTGCGGATTGGGCAGTCCTCTGTGGTAGCTCCCCTGGGCGTGGGCCTTCGCGGTAGCGAAGAACGGCGCGTGATAGCGGTGTTTCAACCCCATCGGTTTAGCCGCACGGCGGCCCTGCTGCAAAACTTTGCCGATGCCTTCACCGACGCCGATCAGGTGATCATAGCTGACATCTACAGTGCCGGAGAGGCCAATACCTATGGCGTTTCGGGCAAGCAGGTGGCCGATGCCGTGGCCCACCATCATCCGGATGTGATCTATAGTCACACCCTGGACGATGTGCAGGCGGCGCTGACGAGCAGTTTGCGTCCTGGTGATCTGGTGATGTTTATGGGAGCTGGCAACCTGAATCAGATCATCCCTCAGGTAATGGCCTACTATGCCGAGGCCGAAGTACCCTCCCTGCAAGAAGCCTGCTAGTTTGCCAAGCCCATGAATTTCATTGTCGCTTCCGCCCCTCAGATTGCTGGCCTAACCCCCCAGGCCACGTTGCAAAAGCTGACAACGTTTCGGGTAGGTGGCCTAGCGGAGTGGTTAGCCATGCCGCGCTATCAGACCGAGTTTGATCAGCTCCTGGCCTGGGCTAGCGGTCATAATCTAACGGTTACGGTGCTAGGGGCTGGCTCAAATTTGCTGATCAGCGATCGCGGTATTCCTGGTCTGGTGGTCTGCACTCGCCACTGCCGCAAAGCCCAGTTTGACGACATCACCGGGCAGGTCACGGCAGCGGCTGGCGAGCCCCTGCCTACCCTAGCCTGGAAAGCCGCTAAACGAGGCTGGCGCGGCCTGGAGTGGGCGGTTGGCATTCCCGGTACCTAGGTGGAGCCGTGGTGATGAATGCCGGTGCCCACGGTGGCTGCGCGGCAGACTATCTGGTTTCGGCCACGGTGCTTGACCCCGTTTTGGGGAAAATCCAGCTTTTCCCGAAAGATTTGGACTTTCACTATCGCACCTCGGCTCTACAAGGGTCGGGGCGGGTGCTATTGGAGGCCACCTTTCAGCTGGAACCCGACCACGACCCCGCCCAGGTAACCGCAGATACCCTGGAGGGCTTGAACCGCCGCCGTGCTACTCAACCCTACGATTTGCCGAGTTGCGGCAGCGTGTTTCGCAATCCTCTGCCGCACACAGCCGGTTGGTTGATCGAGCAAACTGGGCTGAAGGGCTACCAGATTGGCCATGCTCAGGTGGCCGAGCGCCATGCTAACTTTATTCTCAACCTGGGTGGGGCCACCGCTGAGGATATTTATCGGTTGATTAACTATGTGCAGCGGCGGGTTTATGCCCAGTGGTTCCTATGGTTGCAGCCAGAGGTCAAGTTCGTTGGCGAGTTCCCCACCCTTCACCTGCCGCCCCCTCTTTGCTAGGCTAATCCTATGCACTCTGGGGGCCTAACCCTAAGGTAGCCTCTTTCCGTCCTTCATTGGTGCGACATCCTCTATGCCTAGAACGCAGCGTAACGATAACTTTATCGACAAATCCTTTACGGTGATGGCAGACATGATCCTGAAGATGATGCCTGCTAAAAAAAGCGAGAAGGAAGCCTTTGCCTACTATCGCGATGGCATGTCGGCCCAGGCCGATGGCGAGTATGCTGAGGCCATGGACAACTACCGCGAAGCCCTCACCCTGGAAGAAGACCCCTACGACAGAAGCTTCATCCTTTACAACATGGGGCTAATTCACGCTAGCAACGGCGAGCACGAGATTGCCCTGGAGAAGTATCAGGAAGCGCTGGATCTTAACCCCCGCATGTGCCAGGCGCTCAACAACATGGCGGTAATTTACCACTACCAGGCCGAACAGGCCGAAGCCGCCGGGGATAGTGACGCCGCCGAAACCCTGTTTGACGAAGCAGCCCGCTACTGGTTGGAGGCTATCACCATCGCCCCCAATAACTACATCGAGGCCCAAAACTGGCTCAAAAATACGGGCCGCATGAAAAACGACATATTCTTCTAAAAGCCATGATTGATTTGGAACAGGTTCGTAAGGTGGCGCTGTTGGCGCGCTTAGAACTGTCTGCCGAAGAAGAGCAGCAGTTCACCGGGCAGCTCAGCAGCATTTTGGCCTATGTGGAACAGCTCAGCGAGCTAGACACCGCTGACGTAGAACCCACCACCCGCGCCATTGAGCTAAGTAACATTACCCGGCCCGATGTGCTAGAACGCTTTGGCGATCGCGAGGCTATTCTGGCCTGCGCCCCCGACCGCGAAGCCGACTTCTTCAAAGTGCCAAAAATTCTTGAAGAATAGGCTTTTTCCTATTACCTGAACATGAGGTGGTAATTTCACGCCTCTTTCACGACATGGCGAGACCCGGTTCCCTCCGCCACAGGCAAGAGGATGCTCAGTTTCCCTAATCGTCGGGAGACGGTGGAATGGTCGGGCACCGGCAACGCCACGTCCATCAGCTGAAATACTGAGGTCATGAAGCCTGCGGTTTGTCGGCCTCGTAAGTGCATCACCGAACCCATCGTACTCATCGTCGCAGTCGCGATGTTGCTATACGTGCGTGAAGCGCCTCGCTCGCCCGTCTTGTCAAGGTTCACCCATCCCTTCAGCACCGCCTCATCAATCCAGAAGGTTAGACGGCCTCGCTGCTTCAAGGCCGCATCGTAGGCACGCCAATTGCGAATCCGGTATTGGGTTTTGGTTGCCTCAGTGGCCATAGTCACCTGGAATAGAGAGAGTTCACATTTATTTTTATCGCACTTAACTCATAATGTTTATGCAACAACGCCCCTGGAGGGTAATGAACGTGTCGCGGCAGTTGTAGGGCGTCATTTTGATGCCCTCTTTCATCGACAGCCCTAACTCGCTCAAAATGGCTGTCCACCCTCGGTCTCGAAAGTTGCTAGCGGTCATAGAGTGACCCTTGGGCGAGGGAAAAACCAAGGCTTCGGGATCTGGGTGTTCAGGCCGAATGGATTGCAAGAGTTCTTTCAAATTATCGGGGCAGGTAAACCAGCGCTTGACCGCCGTTTTATCCTCTTTGCGTCTGACCTTCCGGCCTGAAATTTCAACGATGCTTTCGTGGAAATGCACTCGGCTGCAATCGGGTAGCACACTGCCCCAGCGCAGCCCAATGGCCTCACAGGGGCGGCACCCCGTCCAGAACAAGAATTTGACGAAGGGTGCGTAGTGCCTATAGTCGGTGCCTGGTCGGCTGTCGTTGACGAAGGCTGCAATGATGCGATCGCGCTCCTCGACGGTAAACGCAACAGGCGGTGGTGCTTTCGATTGGAGCATGTCCAGGTACATGCCCGAAAAGGGGTTTTCCTGAATCAGATTATGCTTGAGGCCCCAGTCACAGGCGGCTGAGATTTGCATCAGGGATCGGCGGGCTTGCGATTCAGTGGTGGCCTTCAGAAGTTCTGTGCGAAATTTGAGCGGGTTCTTCAACCCATCAGTCTTGCATTTGCGAATATGGGCAGCGACGGGCTCATAGGTGCTGTTCAGGGTGGTCGGTGAAATGTTGGGGGTGCGGTATTCCATGTACTGCTCCCACAGATCGAGCAGTTTGGGAGTCGCGGGAGTCTTCCGCTGGGACTCGGACAGTTCGACCTCGGGTCGGTACTTATCGAGGCTGGGGTCAAAGTTGCCCGAAACAAAATCCAGCTCGATTTGACGGGCTTTTTGCTCGGCTAGCTTGCGGTTGATGGGGGAATCAGGCAGACCGGTGCTGAAGTAGTATCGTTTGCGCTGCCAGCTAAAGACCAACTGCAAGCGATCGTTGGAGTTCTTGACCTGGACGGTGCCTTTCTTGGCCTTGCGAGACTTGGACTGGGTCATTGAGGGTGAAGGCATGGCGGGGAATGGGGTAAGTGGACTGTGGTAGACCCCCGTTGATTACCCCAAATTTACCCCAAAAAGTAGCCTAAAGATGCCCATCTACACCCAATTTCAAGAATCTATGCGTCTCGCCACACTAAGCGGTCGAGACGTCAAACCCCTTGAAATCAAGGCATTTCAGGTATTTGAGAGGGAAGCCGATGGCGGGATTTGAACCCGCGACCGCTCGATTACGAATCGAGTGCTCTACCACTGAGCCACATCGGCAGGGATGCTCACGGTCTATTAGTATAACAGTGTAGGCCTTCGTCGGTTTTGGCTTTTGTGTAAAGCAGGCAAAGGTTTAGAGTAATTCCCTGGATACCCCCATGCCCGATCCTAATCTTTCGGATATGCCGCCTAAAGGCATGAGCCCTGAAAAGTTATGCTCGGCTCAAGGCTGAGGCCAAGGCTCCTTACAAGGGCTTGCGCAAGGTTATTTACGGGGCTGCTGGGGCATCGGGGGCGATTGGGGCGTTCATTATGCTGACCCAGGTACTGGCCGGGGGGGATATCCGCCAGGCACTACCTAATTTGCTGGTGCAGTTTGGGGTGCTGGCCGTCGTGGTGTTGCTGTTTCGGTGGGAAGGTAGAAACCAGCCCTAGCTAGGCCAGGTCAAGGGCTTCGCCAAGGAAGAGAAAACACTATGCCGATTGATGCCTGGTTTCCCCTAGCCATTTACTACGAAGACTTACCCGACGCACTTCTGCATCGAGAGGGATTGATTAAGGCCGTGCTGGCATTGGAAGAACAGGGCTATGCAGCCCGCAATTTCCCAGAAATGGCCTGGACAGGCGATCTGCATGGGGTTGAGCAAATTCATGCTGATCCGCGCTTTGCCTGGGTGGTAGAACAGGTTGAAATCCACACGCGGTGCTATCTGCAAGAATTAGGGCTAGATCTTAATCAGATTGAACTCTACATTCAGCGGGGCTGGCCCGTGGTGTCGCGCCACCAACAGGAGGTGGGTGATCACTGCCACAACACGGCCAACATCAGCGCGGTGTACTATGTGGCCGTGCCCGCATCCGGCACTGACGAAGCTGGGTGCCTGACCTTTTTTGACGATGCTCGCCTCAACGAAGTCAGCCCCGGTTTGGGGAGCGAAAACACAGATATCGTCTCCTCCTGGAACTATCTGAACCAAGATCAAGCCCTTTACTTACCCACCGAAGGACGGCTCATTCTTTTTCCGGCCAAACAGCGCCACGGGGTTACCATAAACCACACGGATGAACTGCGAATTTCTCTGTCGTTTGATATTGTGCTAACGGCTGCCCCAGGGCAGGCCGCAGGTTCCTACGAATTTCTGACACCGCCACCCAGTCAGTGGCGGCGCTTCAAGTCGTAATTAGGAACTACCAGGCCGTGGATGGGTAGTTCCCAATATGTTGCGTCAGCCACAAGACTTTGTGAAGAAGTTAACGATTAACAGTGTGCATAATTGCTTCAGGATAGCGAGTTCCAGCAGCAGATCCGATCGGGACAATAGACTCAATCTGTTGCATTTCATCTGCCGACAAGACTAGCTCCACTGCGCCCACATTTTCAACTAATCGTGCTTGGCGTTTAGTACCGGGAATTGGGATGATATCTTCACCTTTTGCCAGCAGCCAAGCTAAAGCAAGTTGAGCAGGAGTACAATTCTTCTGCACTGCAATTTCCTTCACTTTTTCGACTAGTTCTAAGTTACGGTAGAAATTTTCACCTTGAAAGCGTGGATTATAGCGCCGAAAGTCATCGGGGGGAAAATTGTCTGGAGATTGAAAAGTACCTGTTAAAAACCCCCTACCCAAGGGCGAATAGGCGACAAGGCTCGTACCTAATTCTCGACAAACGGGTAAGACATCTTGCTCAGGTTCTCGTGTCCATAGACTATATTCGGTTTGAAGCATAGCAATGGGATGAATCTGAACTGCCCGACGTAGGGTTTCTGGGCCTGCTTCCGACAGTCCTGCATAGCGAACTTTGCCTGCTTGAATTAAGTTTGCGATCGCACCTACCGTTTCTTCAATAGGCACATTGGGATCGATTCTGGCGGGATAGTACAAATCAATGTAGTCTACCCCTAAACGCTGTAGGCTATAGGCAAGAAAGTTTTGCACGGCGACGGGGCGATTGTCTGCACCGATAAAATTCCCCTTATAGTCTCGCAGTTGTCCAAATTTCACAGCAATGAATACTTGATCGCGGGGAACCGCTTTGATGGCCTCACGGATCAACAATTCATTGTGGCCCATGCCATAAAAATCACCCGTATCGAGAAAGTTAACGCCCAGATCAATTGCTGCTCGAATGGTTGCAATACTTGCAGCATCATCGATTTGCCGACCACTATAAAAGTCAGACATGCCCATACAACCCAATCCCAGCGCTGATACTTGTGTTTTAGTTGTTCCCAATTTGCGATATTGCATGATGTGATTTCTCCTGATCAACAACTATTTTCTAAATCAATCTTTTGGATAATCGATCGCTTTAGTGAGATTTAGCGCGTCAGATAGCCGCCATTGATCCAGATTGTCTGTCCTGTAATCCATTGAGCACTAGGCAAAGCCAAAAATTCAACGAGCGGAACAATGTCGCTCACCATGCCCAAACGACGGGCTACCGACAGATTTGCGGCAAACTCAGTGGTCTGCGGCGTTTCCATGCTATGGAAGAAGGGGGTATCGACTGGCCCTGGAGCCACAGAGTTGACGGTAATCCCTCGACCGCCGAGTTCTCTTGCTCCCATGCGAGTCAGTTCTTCCACAATCGCTTTACTGCCCGCATAGGCTGCATAGTTCGGTGCAGCACCCGCTAACAATGACGTTGCGATATTGATAATTCTGCCGTTATCAGATAAGCGACGTGCGGCTTCGCGGGTGCAAAGGAAATTCCCACGAGTATTGATATTGATCATCCGTTCGAGGTCTTCGTCGGTGACATCGGCAATCGCCTTTTTAACAATGGCTCCCGCATTGTTGACCAGAATATCGGCTCGTCCAAACTCATTAAAGGCCACATCAAACATCCGCTTAACGTTTTCGGCCTGACCCAAGTCTCCCTGTGTCAAAGCGGCTCTCTTTCCCTGTTCACGAACTAGCCAAGCCGTTTCTTCGGCCTCGCCAATGGTCTCAGCCCGATGATAGTGAACTACAACATCAGCCCCCTGGCGAGCAAAGGCTTGGGCGAAGGCCCGGCCCAGGTTAGCCCTGGCACCAGTGACAATGGCAACCTTACCGGTTAGCGCACGGCTGTCTACAGAAGGGGTAGCGAAGATGGGTTCAGCGGAGATAGGTGTGCCTTGAGTAGTCTGGGCCATTGCCTTGCTGGCTGAGATCGCGCCGACTGCACCGGTCGCACCTAGGGCACTCAAAAAGTTGCGTCGATTTGTACTCATGATGGTCTCCTATTGATGTTTGGGTTAATGGGAGTAAATAAGCTGAATAGTTCCTATGGATTGGCTTTTCAGCTCTGTCAGGTTCCATTAAGCCAAAAACAACTGGCTGAGTACATGCACATTTTCTAGCTAGGCTTGTCTATTTTTAATCCTGGAGTCTCCTAATAGCCACAATTGAGATATATAAATACTTAGCCTTGCAGGCTTTGTCGAAAACTCACTGGCGACATCTTGGTGTACTTCTTAAAGAAGCGCGAGAAGTGAGCTGCATCTTTAAATCCAAGACGAAAGGCAACTTCTTGTAATGATTCTGTCGATCTCGCTAATAGGGCTTGAGCCTCGGTGATCGTTTTTTCCGCAATCCAACTGCTTACTGACTTGCCCGTTTTACGTTTGATGACGGCACTGAAATAACTGGGATGTAAGTACTGGGCCTGGGCATAATCCTGCACCTGGAAAAGGCGATCACACTTCCCTGCTAAAAGATCCCGAAAATGCTTTTCTAGATTGCGCTTGAAGGTGAGTGTAATCGCAGAACTTGTCGGCGCTTCGGTAAGTGGGTCATAGGTTTTCCAAAATCGTTCCTTGATCTTCAGTAACAGGACAACCATTAAGCTCCCAATTACCTTGAACTTGTAGGCAGAATCCGAACGATATTCTCGAAACAGTTGCCCTCCTAAATCATCAAATATTTGAAAGACTTCGAGATTAGGATAATTGGGTGGTGCGACCTCCGCAATTAGGAAAGGAAACTCATCCAAAATATTCCCATGGACATATTGTTTGAGAAACAACTCGGAAAAGTAATCACATATCCATGCGATAGTTCATAAATCTCAAACCCTTTGATGTGCCCAGGGTTCGTAAAGTAAATTGTGCCATCCTGCGTTGGATAGGATTGATCGTCAATAATGTAGCGCCCGCGACCTTTGCGAATGATTAATACCGAGTAATAGTTTGCCCGAAAGAGTGGAGATTTAATGGGAATCTCCCCATGTACCTCTTCTAGCCGATGGATTGTAAAATCAACTTCTTGCTCTAAAGTTCCACCCATTGAGGCATAGAACTCGGCCATAGAGTTGTAAATGCTAATTACATCAGTCATTGCTATAATTCATGGCTTAGGACTATTTCTTTCTAATCCCCTTGAATTTCGGAGATAAGCTGATTTTAGCGCCAGAGGCTTTGGCAACGTTTCATGTTGCTGGGCAGGCGAGCTTTGTCCAGCCTACAAAGCCGTGCGAATCGCTATATTTTTCTTGCCCGTGCAGCACCCAGACAGGGCTTCTGCGCCATCCTGGGTAAAAAATCTGGCAATACGGTTGCACTCTTTGTGCGATTCATGTATTTGCAATTTTGCGGGGAATGATTCCGGGCAGGAGTCTGAGGAGGGCCAACTCCCCAAACTCCCTGATCATCCCAACTTAACCAGGGTAAGTCGAGATGACTGGGTTCATTGTACCGGTCTCTTTGTGTTGCCTAATTGGAAGGGATCTGGAGCCGTTCCTCGTTTTCCACTCAGTGAAAACGAAGGAGTTTTCCCATGTTTCAAGACCCGAATCCAGAGGTAATGACCTCTGCTATCTTTCCATTGCCGTCTTACGGCCAAGAAATCGTCCGACACATCCTGCTGGGCGATCGCCGCGCGGTAGAAGAGGCAATTAACCGATTGGCCTCTCTGCACTATTGCGACCGGATTGAGTGGTCAAGGCCCGTACCAGTACAGCCCAACACGCCCAGCTTTGAGGAATTCCTGCAAGCGGTGGAGAAAACGGGTAGCCGGGGTGGCGTCATCAGCCTGATGACGAGGCGGCAGGGGGTGAGCCAGGGCTAGGCTCTGGACAGTAAAACGCCAAGAAACCGGGTTTCTTCTGGGATTAGCAAGGATAGCCTGCCATTCCCCCCAAAAAGAAACCCGGTTTCTACATCGGCTTTTTTTGACCATTCAGCCAGTTCAACTCATAGGCTGACCGGCCGCTTAGTCATCCTTCTGCCTGCTTCGCACGGGCAAAGCCCTACCGCCTACCGCCTTCCCTACAGGCCAATCCCTTCGTAGTTGGCGATGTCGCGCTTATTCAGCATCCGGCGACCATCAATTACCAGCGGTTGGGTGGCCATGCCCTTGAGCAGTTCTGGCAGGCTTTGAAATCCTCCCAGCGGTGAGCAGCAGCACCACATCGACATCCTGGATGGTTTCAGCCAGAGTGTCGCAGTATTGGATGGGCTGGTTCTCAAACAGCTTTTTGGGCCTCATGCATGGCTACTGGATCAAAGGCTTTGACCTTAGCCGAGCCAGCCAGCAACTCCTGCACAATGGGGATAGCCGGAGACTCGCGCATGTCGTCGGTGCCAGGTTTGAAGGCCAGGCCCAGTACCGCCACCCGCACCGCATCCAGGCTGGGGAAGTGCTTGTACACCCGCGTCATCACCTGCTTATACTGCACCGCATTGAGATCAATGACGGCATTGAGCAACTGCATCGGTAGCCCCTTCTTAGCACCGTAGGCGTTGAGGGCCTTCACATCCTTAGGAAAGCAGCTACCGCCAAAGCCGCAGCCCGCCTCAATGTAGGTGGTGAAGGTGGGGAAGATGCGCTCGCCACTGGGCAGAATCGGGGTGAGCCGTTTATCTAAATGCACGCCGCGCGTGACCTCAACCACATCCACGCCGCCGACAGCGGCACAGAGGTTGCCGATTTCGTTGGCGAAGGAAATCATCGTGGCCAGCAGCGAGTTGGCGGTGTATTTAATCATTTCGGCGGTTTTGCAGTTGGTTTCTAACTGGTCAACCCCTTCAAACACCCCGTAAAGCTCCCGTAGAACGCTGAGGCTGCGCTCGTCAATGCCGCCCAGCACGATCCGGTCGGGGTTCATAAAGTCAGGAATGGCTTCCCCTTCCTTGAGGAACTCTGGGTTCATGCCGACCCCGAAATCGACCCCGGCCTTTTTGCCAGAGGCTTCTTCCAGGATGGAAAGTACGACCTCATCGGTGGTACCCGGCACCACTGTGCTTTTTACAACGACGACGTGATACCCGGCCTTATCCTTCAGTACCTCGCCAATTTGACGGGCTACGGTTTTGATGAAGGTGAGGTCAATTTCATCGCCCCGAAACGGCGTGCCCACCGCAATTAGGGAAATGGCCGAGTCCATCACAGCCCCGCGCAGGTCGGTGGTGGCCGTGAGGCGGGTGCCCACGTTAGCCTTCAGCATGTCTTCCAGACCCGCCTCATAGATGGGAGGAATGCCCTGGTTAATTTTGTCTACTTTGGCCTGGTCGATGTCAACACAGACCACCTCATGGCCTTTTTCGGCGAGGCAGGTGCCCGATACTAGGCCAACGTAACCCGTTCCAACTACTGATACTTTCATCTATGCGTCCTCTGCTTCGCGATTGCCGGAATACCAAATCAAAGACCGCTTCAGCCCTTCCTCAACGGTGATGCTGGGGGCGTAGCCCAGATGCTGCCGAGCTTTGTCGATGATGGGGCAGCGGCGGTTGGGGTTATCGACCAGATAATCCTGGTCGCTGCTGGTTTGGCGCACCACTTGGCCGCCGTAGTCAAACAGCTCACGGGCGAGATCTACCACCCGCTCAGCCAGGTTGGCCATGGAAATTTCGGGAGTTTCTACACCGATGTTGTAGGCTTCGCCCGGATGCCCCTTCACCAGGATTTTGTAGTAGCCCACGATGGCATCGGTAATGTAGCAGAAGGTGCGGGTGGGGGAGCCATCGGACAGCAGGATGATATCTCGCCCGCTGAAGATATCCCGCGCAAAGTCAGGCAGGACGCGGCGGTCAGTGATCTTCAGCCCTGGGCCGTAGTTGTTGAAGGGGCGGGCAGTTTTAATCGGTAGCCCATGCTGCTGAGCAAAGTTAACGCAGAGGGTTTCGCCGTAGCGCTTCGATTCGTCGTAGCAGGCCCGTGGCCCAGTGCAGGACACATTACCCCGGTAGGTTTCGGGGGTGGGGATATTCTCTGGGGTGGGATCGCCGTAGATTTCGCTGGTGGAGTAAAACAGGAAGCCCTCAACCGGATTGCCCTTTTCCTTCAGGCGCAGGCAATACTCCAGCAGGTAGCGCAGCCCGTTGACGTTGGCATCCATCGTCTCAATCGGGTACTTGCGGTAGAAGGTGGGCGACGCAATGGAGGCCGCGTGGATGATGAACTGAAAATCGGGGATGTCGGCGGGCAGCGGGTTGGTGATGTCGTGTTTGACCAGCACCAGGTTGGGGTCGCCAGAGAGATGGGTCAGCCAGTTGGGAATGCCGCGAATGTAGTTGTCGTAAATGGTGAGCTGGATGGGGGCGGCATCGGGGTTGGTTTCATTCCAGTACAGCACCGACTGCACCAGGTAGTAGCCCAAAAAACCAGCGCCACCAGTAATCAATAGGATTTTTGCCGGAGAGGGTAGAAAACTCCTCCGCCAGGTGTTTGCAAATATAAGCGAGGTCTGAGTTAACCACATCATCTGCGGTATTCATTTGCACTAAGCTAGGTGCTTGAACCATAGTGATTTCCTTAGGTTTCTGTGTAAATTAAGCGGGCTGTCTGGATGGAGCGGGGCACCCCATCCAGGGGCGTTAGTTAGGCGATCGCCGGTACCTTAGCACTGGCGAAGTGGGCGTTTTGCTCAGCCCGGAGCCGATGGGCTAACCGGTCGGTGGGCAGTTCCACATCGTCGTAGGTCAACACCTGGTCTTTGGCGACCGGGCGCTTTAACCGACAACCTTCGGCCAGACCCATGGGCAGCAGGTTGTCGCGGCTGACCACATCGGCGTTTTCGCACTGCCCATAGGTTTGATAGCCCCCCAGCCCATCCAGGGTTTCCCCGGCTTGCAGGTCAACCTTGGCGGTGGTAATCACGTCTACCACCGGCCCAGCGATGGGGGCAATAATCACATCGTTGAACAGGGCCACCCGCGCCGCCGACAGGGGCACCTCATACACGGTCAGGTGGTAGGGCACGTAGAAGCTATAGAGGGGGCCTTCACCCAGCTTGCCGTAGTTGAGGTAATGGGCCTGGGTGGGCTCGTTGCAGGTGGCGTAGACAAACACCCCAGGGCTGGGTTTTGGCCCCACCACGTAGTCCACAATGCCGCCCAGGGCGGTGAGCTGCTCGACATCGTAGCGGTCTACCATGTCGTCGATATGGCCCCGGTATTCGTAGCCTAACATGCCTCGCTGGGCCACCTTCATACCGGTAGCGTTGGCCACAATCGCCTGCTCAAAGGAAATTTTGGTGCCATCGGCAAAACTCGTGACCATGTGGGCCGTTTGCCCCCACTGCTTAGCAAAGCCTTCTTGGGTGGTGGGGTTGCGGTAGCGGTCTTGCAGCCCCTTAATGTTGCCGCAGAGGACGGGATTCAAGCCGATGCTTTTGACAAACCGATAGAGGTTGATCTGCACACCGGGCTGGTCGCCATCGCAGCCGGTGACAATCACCCCGGCCTGGTCAGCATAGACCTTGAGGATAGGGCCGACGGTGCCGTCGAGTTCGGCATTCATCAGCACCATGTGCTTGCCATGTTTGATTGCTTCCAGAGTGACCTGAGCCCCATACTCCACATGACCGGTGGCCTCGATCAGCACATCAATGCTATCGGACTGGCAGAGCAGCGCCGGATCATCGGTCACGGCGTAGGTGCCCTGGGAGATCGCATCCTCCAATTCACCCACGGTGTTGACCTGGCGTACATTCTCAGCCCCAACTTTGTGGTAAGCGTCGATGGCGGCGCTTACGGTGCGGTTGGCAATGGCCACCAGCTTCATCCCAGGAGTGTAGTTAAGAATTTGGTTAACCACACCACGGCCCATAAACCCGGCCCCAAACATGCCGACCCGAACCGGGTTACCGGCGTCATGACGGGCTTTGAGGGCAGTATCGACAATGATCATAGAGATACCTCTTCTCTGGTGGATTCAAGGGCAGACCACAAGGGCCATTCAGTGTCTTTAGCGGAAATTTTAGTGGCCGGCAGGGGCCAAGCAATGGCCAGAGCCGGGTCATCATAGCGCAGCCCCCGTTCGCAGCCAGGGGTATAGTATTCACTCACCATGTAAAAGGCTTCGGAATTATCTGTTAGGGCCTGGTAGCCGTGGGCAAACAGTTCGGGCACGTAAAGCCCCAGCCGATTGTCTGCCGAGAGTTCTACCCCAACATGCTGCAAGTAGGTCGAGGAGTTAGGCCGCATATCCACAATTACGTGGTAATTGGCCCCACGAATGCAGCGAAAGAACTTGGCCTCCGCCGCTGGCGGCACCTGATAGTGCAGCCCCCGGAGCGTACCTTTGAGCTGGTTGGTGGAGAGATTGCACTGCACCCCCACCGGCTTGAGCCCATGCTCCGTAAACTCCTGGGTGCAAAACGCTCTGGCAAAAAAGCCGCGATCATCTCCGCGCGGATCTAAAGACACTACAAACGCGCCGGCCAGCGGTGTTTCCTCAAAAATCATGCCAAAGCTCCCAAGATAGTTGGACGAAAGGCCCGCCTAACTGACGTAAGCCAACCGACTGACGTCAGTTAGTTCAGGCTGGAGTAAGCGTATTGGCCATGGCTAAAACCAGCTATTTGAGGGTTACAACCCCCATAGTCACCAGTTAAAGCAAACCCAATGGCCCGTTTCGACTACCAAACCTTCCAAGGCGCTTCGCCAGACTGCCACAACCCTTCCAGATAGTTTTTGTCGCGCAGGGTATCCATTGGCTGCCAGAAGCCATCGTGCCGGAAGGCCGAAAGTTGACCCATTTCCGCCAGTTTCCGGAGTGGCTCGTGTTCCCACATCACGGTGTCATCGGCGACAAAGTCAATCACTTGAGGATCCAGCACAAAGTAGCCGCCGTTGACGTAAGCGCCATCGCCATCGGGCTTTTCCGCAAAGGATTCGATCTGGGTTTGGCCTTCATGGAGGGAAATAGCGCCAAATCGACCAGGGGGCTTCACAGCGGTTAGGGTCGCTAGCGTACCTTGCTCTTTGTGGAACTCAAGCAGTTCAGTAACATTGACATTGCTAACCCCATCACCGTAGGTAAAGCAGAAGGCTTCGTTACCAATGTATTCTCTAACTCGCTTCAGGCGACCACCGGTCATGGTAGCTTCGCCGGTATCAATTAACGTCACCTTCCAGGGTTCGGCATTGCCATTATGCACATTCATTTGGTTGTACCGAAGGTCAAAGGTGACATCGGACATGTGTAAAAAATAATTGGCGAAATATTCTTTAATAACATAGCCTTTATAGCCACAGCACACGATGAACTCGTTAATGCCGTGGGCGGAATAGATTTTCATAATGTGCCATAGAATAGGCCGACCGCCGATTTCTACCATTGGTTTGGGTCTAACGCTGGTTTCTTCACTCAATCGAGTGCCTAAACCACCGGCAAGAATAACTGCTTTCATAAAAACCTCTGGAGGATAAATTTAACCCTGGAATGTCCTGATTATTTGATTGCCATAGGCAAGATGAATTGACGTTATCAGCACCTCATTTCATGCCATTTTTCAGGACATAAATTTAATCAATGAAGCCAGCTTAGCAAGGTCGAGTCATGCAGGCATGAGCAATCCGTAAAATCACGGGATTTCTCTGTAAAAAACCCATAAACCCTAGGGGATTAGCCGGAACATTTATAGTTATGCCCGGTGGAGGGGGGAGTTTTAACAAGAGGGAAGAACGAAGAGGTTAGAGCGGTGCCCGTGCGAAGCAGAACGAAGAGAGGGAGGGCAACCGCATCCTCAGCCAAGACAGAGTTTGGCCAGTTGGCTAAGCCAACTGACATCCCAAGTCTCTTCTCTCTTCCCTCTTCCCCCTCAGCCGGTATTCCGCATACCAGCGGCAATGCCGTTGATGGTCAGGAGCGCCCCGCGCAATAGCTCGCCCTGGCTATAGCGGGAGCGGATGATGCCAGTGGCGGCCTGGTCTTTATACTGCCGGAGCCGCTTCAGGAGGGCCACCTGCAAAAAGCCCAGGGGTACGATGGTGCCATTACGGAGATAGACAGAGCGTTGCAAGTCGGGGTCGCTGTCGAGCAGACGCTCATGGCCAGTAATTTGCAGCACTTTGGCCCGGGTCAGGTAAAATTCCTCAGAAATCTGGGCAAAGAGAGCCGTAAATCGCGCCAGATCGTCGGGGCTGGAGAGTTCACGGACGTAGTGCTCGGCAATTTGTAAATCTACCTTAGCCAGGGTCATTTCTACCTTAGAGACGACCATTTTGAAGAAGGGCCACTTGTGGTAAAAATACCGCAGCAACTTCAGGTGTTCTTCGGGAGCCTCCTGCAGAAAATCCTCCAGGGCCGTGCCAACCCCATACCAGGATGGCAGCAGAAAGCGGGCCTGAGTCCAGCTAAATACCCAGGGGATGGCGCGTAGGCTGCTGAGGTCTTTGCGGCCTCCCCGCCGGGCTGGGCGAGAGCTAATTTGCAATTGGCTGATTTCCTGAATTGGGGTGACCTGGTGGAAGAAATCGACCAGGTCGGGCTGTTCGTAGATGAGTTGGCGATAGTGGCGGCGGGAGCGAGCCGCTAGCTCCTCCATCGTGGCATTCCAGGGTTTGATATCGTCGAAACTATTGCTCAGGATGCTGGCCTGCAATACGGCTGTGGTGACGGTTTCCAGGTTATACAGCGCCAGGTCGGGCAGGTTGTACTTGGAAGCCAGCACTTCGCCCTGCTCGGTAATTTTGATGCGGCCTTTGATGCTGCGCCCGGGCTGAGCCAAGATGGCTTCGTAGGCGGGGCCACCCCCTCGGCCCACGGAACCGCCGCGTCCGTGGAAAATACGGAGCGCCACTGAGAAGCGGTCGGCGGTTTCCTGAAGCGACTGCTGGGCTTTGTGGATTTCCCAGTTGCTGCTGAGGAAGCCGGAGTCTTTGTTGCTGTCAGAATAGCCCAGCATGACCTCCTGGAGGGGCACTGGCGGAGGGGAGGTGCTGGCCTCCGGTCTAGTTTGCGACTGGCTAGCCCGACCCCGCAATAGATTGAGATAGAGGGGGATCTGAAATAATTCACCCATCACGGCTGGCGCCCGCTGCAGGTCTTCCACCGTTTCAAACAGGGGCACAGGTTGAATGCTGCTGAGGCCGGTAGCCGGATCGTAGAGGCCCGCCTCCTTAGCCAGCAGCAGCACCTCCAGCAGGTCGCTGACGTGGTGGCTCCATGCTAATCACGTAGCTAAAGCAGATGTCCGGGCCAAATTCCTGATGGAGCTGGCGCACCATGCGCAGGGTTTCAACAGTTTCGCGGGTTTTGTCGGAGAAGGGCAACTCGCCAGGAATCAGCGGTCGGCGCGTTTTTAGCTCAGAGACTAGCCAGGCCGTTTTCTCGGATTCAGACAGTTCCCGGTAGGGTTGGGGCAAAATCTGGAGATACTGGGTAATTTCATCCAGGGCATCGGAGTGGCGAGAGCTTTCCTGGCGCAGGTCGAGCTGGGCCAGGTTGAAGCCAAAAATTTCGGCCTGGCAAATCAGGGTATCTAGTTCCTGACAATGCAGACCCGTGGCCGTCAAATTGCGCTGAATCAGCCGCAGTTCAGCCAGGAATTCACTGCCATCGCGGTAGAAGGTTGAGGTAGTCGGATCGGTGTACCGCTCGGTTAGCCGATCTCCCTGATAAAGCTGGAGGCTGCGCTCGTAGGTGTCTTTCAGCCGCTGCTGAATGTAGGCCAGCTTGAGGCGATAGGGCTCTTGCCGATAGCGAATCGCCAGACGATCGTAGATCTCCGGCATTTTCACCTGATCTTGCTCCAGGGATTCCAGCAGTTCTGGCAACACCTCGCTCCAGTGCAGTGAGAGGCTGAGCAGCTCAATCAGGCGTTCAATGGAGCCAATGTATTTGTGAAGCACCAGGTTGCGCTGGTAGCAGGCGGTTTTCCAGGTAACGTCGGGGGTTACAGATGGGTTACCATCCCGATCTGCCCCCACCCAGGAACCAAATCGGCAGAAGCGATGGCGGGGCGGGTCGAGTTCGGCAAAGGTGGTGGCGATCGCCCGCTCAAACCGCTTGTAAAGCTGGGGTAGCGTGTCGAACAGGACCACCTGGAAGTAGTGCAGGGTATAGTCCACCTCATCCAGCACCGAAGGCTTGAATTGGTGAAGCTCATCCGTGCGCCACCAGAGGCGAATTTCCTCCGTGAGTTGGGCTTTAAGCGACTCAATTTCCCAGGACGAACTCAGCCCCAGGGTTTGAGCACTTTCCTCCGCCTGATCCATCTGGCGCAGCAGGGTAGCAATGCGGCGCTGTTTATCGCGAATGGTGTGGCGCACAATTTCAGTGGGGTGGGCCGTAAACACCAGGCGCACATCGAGATGATCAATCAAGTTTTGAATCAGCTGGGGCGGCACATTCAGACGCTTCAGGGTAGGAAACAGCCAATGGAAGGTGCCCGCATCTTTACGCAGACTACTGGGGTCGGTAATGCTCCGGTGCAGCAGGTCAGCCTGAAACAGATGCCCGTTGGGTTCTGCTTTAGCTTGGCCGCCAGCACTGGCGGCTGCACCACTGGGTGGACGGTGTTCAGCGGCTTGGCTACCCCACTGGGCCAATTCTGAAGTCTGATAAGCGGCTCGATACTGCTGCTGCTGGCCCCGCTGTTCGTAATGCTGCTCAACAATATTAATCAATTGAAAGTAAAGGGCAAAGGCGCGGGAAGCGCGAATGGCATCCTCTAAATCAAGGGCTTCGACCACCTCCACCACCGCTTTCACCCTGGCTTCATCCGTGGTGGGGGCTTGCCCCTCTGGAGAGCACATTTGGCGAAGCTGACGCAGTAGAGCCAGTAACTCTGGCCCACAGGCGTGCTCCAGCACATTTTCCCAAAGGTCTTCAACTACCCGCAGCCGATGCCGCAGAAAGAAATCCTGGGTTGAACTGGGAGGGGGGAGCACACCCAGTACCCCAGTTCGAGAAGCTTGGGTGGTAGGCAGAGTATCCCCCGAAGGGTGCAGCGTTGAGCTCATGGGTTTGGCCAGCAGAGAACAGCGGTATCGCAAAAATTTTATAGGATTACCCTGTCGAGAAGAAGTTTATAGGAACAGAGAATCTGAAATTGTTACGTCTGCGCGAAACGGTGGCAGCCAAACCGCCACAAACCATCGCCATGGAAAGGCCACCGGGTATGCTCTTTCCTAAAGGCTGCACGGGCAGAACTGTCCCCCTAGCGCTCATCGGCTTCGGCATCTACCCGGTGAATATTCAACGTTGGCAGTCGCTGCCCCTGGAGCAGCTGTTCGCTCACTAGGCCAACTTGCTCTAAACCATCGGTCAGCACCCGCGATACCAACAAACTCAACAGCACCGGCGGCACTAAAGCACTCACCAACCAATCCGTTGAGCCCGACAACAAAACGCTAGTGCTGACTGCAACTGGCTTAGACTTTGGCCCATGCTGAGGTTGATCCTGACGCCATAACACCATTGGCAGAGACATACACACCATGAGGATAGGTACGGATAGAGCTAACGTCACTCAACTATGATAACGATTGGCCCAGTTCTACGCTCCTGGCCACAGCAGCGCGGCTGGTTTCGGCTTCCTTTGCCCCAAAGAAGCTGGTAAATCGCTAAGATGGCCAAGGGTTAATGTAGAGGGTTTAGGCCAGCCGGCAGGGTCGCCTGCGGCAATTTCAATCTCGATTGAGTGCGTCCAATTCTGTAGACTGCGATATGCTTCACTGCTATATCCAGCTTGACCAGATCCAGCTTGACCAGATCCAGCTTGACCAGATAAGCCACCCATCTAGGGTCTAGGGTTGGCGGTTTCGAGTCTTTGGGCCACTGCTTTGAACAAGCACCAATGAGTACCATAGGCAAGGGAGACTACCTACAATGGTCTGGCCACTAGCAAAATATAATGATGAAGCTCATTGTGGCGGATTTTTGTACAACCCCTTTCGAGGCGGATAGGTTAGTGGGTAGTGTGGATGGCAGTAGTGCCATCCTGGCTTGAGGTTAAGGACTTAATTTAGCGTCTATGCCTGCTTCTGTCTCTAAGTCTTACTCCGTAGCTGATGTTTCGGCATCGGACATTTTTGACCTGGCTGAAAGAGAGTCTGGGATGTCCAGAGGCAGAGCTTCACACCAAGCTCAGGGGCAATATTCTGCACCTGCTGTGTGAAACCCGTGAGCCCCTTAACCAGGGCACCGTGCTGCTCAGGCTAGTCCGTGCCTTGCTGAATGATCGCGACCATGGGCGTCTACAGCACAGTTACCCGCAGGTCTACCAAATCTATCTCTACAGCCGCCTGCCTGGCCAGGCTAACCCGGAGTGGACAGCACCGCTCTACCTCAACCGGCTAGAACGCCACCTGGCTCAGCTGGTACTAGAAAGTCAGGACGAGGCCGATTTAAAGGCCGCCCAATCATTACTGGCTGACTATACCCATGATCACCCTGACCTGCTTAGCAGTGAAGGGGGTAGCAGCGCCATGGTACTGTCGAACCTGAGTCTGGCTCGCAAGGGCGACCCAGATGCCATTGCCTGGTATCTGAGCGAAACCCTCAGCGCTCTAGATGTAGGGGTCTGGGTTAGTATTAAAGCCATTCCCGGTACGGCTCACCTGCGCCGTACCGCCATCACCATCGACGATGCCCTGGCGAAGCCGAGACTCAACCAGCGGCTGTGCCCGCCGAAGCGGAGGTTGGGGATACCACTATTCCGCGCCTCTGGATTTTGTGTGAGGCCACCTATAGCCCAGATCCTTCCCTGATTGCGCGACCGACCGCCGAACGGCTGCGCCTGCTTAACCTGACTCAGTTTAAGGATGCTGTCCTGCTGCTACAGGTGCGGGGTGAGCATAAGCCTGACTGGAGCCTGCGCATTGACCTGACGCCGCCGGAGGAAATGCTGCGGGAGTGGGCTCGCTGGGGTGATGCCGATGCCCTGGAGCGCGTGTTGACCGCCACTATTGCCGGGCAGCACGCGGTAGTAGAGGCAGAATCGTCTAGCAACACGCTGCATGTGATTTGTCGGCCCCAGTCTGGGCTAACCCTGGTTAATGGAGCGTTACCTAAAACCGCCATTGTTGAAACCCTGACCGCTACCCTAGCCGATCTGGCGCCCCAGGGGCTGCATCGGGCCGTAATCTATGGCCAGTCTACGGCAGCAGAGGCCACGCCAGCCTGGGTTGAGTACCTCGATTTGCCAGCCGCTCAGCACGATGCCCTGGCTGATACACCTGAATACCTTGGTCAAACCGGCGACCTACCCGCTATCGCCTTTCTGCTAACTCGCCAGCTCAACCCTAGCCTCGATGATCGGTTGGCCACTGGCGGCCTCCGAGTGCAGCTTCTCCATCGTGACCAGCTGCTCCACGTCATGGTGGATAGCCCCATTCCACCCCAGCGCCGCCTGGTGGCACCCGTCATTCACGACTATCTACACCATCTGAGCCCGGTGGGGGTTGAGGGTGTACGCATCTATGGTCGCCGTTCGGGGCAGTCAAAGCCAGCCTGGAGCTACGGTAAAGACTTTGTGGCACGCCGTCGGCTGGTGCCAGAGGCGACGCCAGAATTTACCGCCTCTGACGCCTACGTCAATGAGCTACTGGTGCGGCCCGATGGCCCAATTACGGCCACAGAGGTGGAGGCCGAGGCCGAGCAAACGGCTCTGACCCTTTGGTGGCAGCAGCAGGTAGACCGCTGGCGAGGGCATCTGGTCAGATCTCACCTTTTTACCAGTCAGTCCACCGCTGGCGTGCTAGAAGCCGTAGCTGACTCGTCTCGCTCCGAGGGGATTAAGATTGCCGTGGTTTGGGCGGCCGTTGGGGTCTTGGTTGCCCTCCAGCTAGACTGGCTACTGGGCCAAATGCTGACCCCATCCACCAACTCGGCCAAAGCTGAACCGATGGCCACCAGCCGCCCTGCCCCTGACCAGGAGGACGGGTTTGAACAAGCCCTGTCGGAACTGGACTGGCCCAGTGACCCTGACCGCATGGATAAAGACGGCTTTGTTGGCACTACTGACACGGCTACTGCAGACGACCTGGCCACCAGCCCCAGCCAGCCCCTTGTAGCTCTGGATGAGTTGATCGAAACCTCACCCTTCTCAACCTTTAACAGCCAACAGTTGAATGAGAAAGTAGCGCTCTATCGTCAACGGCTGGAGACCTCTGGCCCAGCGGATGTGATGATTGTGGGCAGTTCTAGAGCGCTGCGAGGGGTTGATCCGGTGGCTCTGCGCAAGGAACTGGCGGCGATGGGCTACGACAACGTCAGCATCTTTAACTTTGGCATTAACGGTGCCACGGCCCAGGTAGTAGATCTGGTGATTCGGCAGGTGCTAGAACCCGGGCAATTGCCGAAATTAATTATCTGGGCCGATGGCGCCAGAGCCTTTAACAGTGGCCGGGAGGATGTTACCTACAACGCCATCGTCGCCTCGCCAGGATATCGAGAGCTTCTCAGTCAGCGCTCCGAGGCTCCTACTGAT
>JAAUUR010000120.1 GCA_012031045.1 Leptolyngbyaceae cyanobacterium SM2_5_2 | reverse complement strand
AGCCTCGGCCTATGTGCCCTACGCAGTAGAGTTTTAGGCACCGTCGAAGCCACTGGCGACCTGCGGTTCTATGCGGCTCAACAACCGCCAACTATCCACCCAACCTGGGATGCCGCTTTGAGGCAAAACCTCGAAGCCTTTCAGTGCCAGGAGGATACTGGTGTTGAATAAACGGTAACGGCAGCACTTTTAACTCTGAGATGTTGACATTTCAACTTAGCATGTGGTTAACCAATTCGGTTGGATTAAAAACTTGAAAAGCTTCGGTCTTCAAGTCCCTAAGAAAGTGGCGGTTTTCAGAAATCAAATAACTGACCTCTGCTCACTCTGCAAAGGCGCCAATAAAAGCATCTGCTTTAGCAGGTAAACCTAGAGTAATATACCTATTCACTAAGTCAGCTGGAATAGGTTCATCAATGATTTGAGCAAAGGAATAATTCTGAAATAACCTATAAAATTGTCGTATTTGGCCTGGCTTTCTTAAATTGCGTGTCACTTCTTGAGCAATTAGGCGGGGAATTACTAAGCTAAATTCATGACCTACCCAATCTAAAATCTGCGCTGCATCTGAGTCGCTACCCTCCAGTCCGACAATAAAGGCACTGCTATCAATACAAATGCGCATACTCAGTGTCAAAGATTTCCTGCCTAATTTGCTGCAAGCGTTCGACCCGCTCTTCCTGATTCCCAAGTTGTAGACCGCCATCAGCTTGAATTTGCTGACGTAAGGCCGCTAAATTTTGCAACCAAGCTTTCCGTTGCTCAGCATTGATAATAAGTCGGGAAATAGTATCGGCTGGACTAGTTTCTTCTTCAGTTGCAAGTAATTGCAACTTTTGATACAGGTTAGCAGGTAATTGAAGTGTGACAAGTTGGTTATCCATGGCGGTTAGTTTTTTTGGCATATATCCACTATAGTTTGGGGAACAGAATGCCTGTTACTCTCTCACGACCGTTTGGCTCTGGAGTTAACAGTGGTGCCGCCCATGCTGGGAGTGTATAAACTCGCCTTAGCTTTTACCCTATTTTCTCAGCATAAACTCATCGCGCCAAAGCATTCACATACTGGTTAACCAAACTATCCAGGCCAGTAATAGCCGTACCGACAACGACGGCATAAGCCCCCAAATCGAGCGCTTGGCGGGCTACGGCTGGGGAGGCAATGCCGCCTTCACAGAGCACGGGAACCGGGCACTGAGCCACCATCTGACGCAGCGACTCTAGCCCTGGAGGAGATTGCGCTTGGGTAGCTTCTGTATAGCCAAATAACGTGGTAGCTACGCAGTCGGCCCCGGCTTCTATGGCCCAGAGTGCATTGTCGAGACTATCCACATCGGCCATTACCGGCTTACCCAGGCGCTCGTGGATCTGGCGAATCAGGTAGGGCAGGGTTTCTCCGCCGGGGCGAGGCCGTTGGGTGGCATCAACCGCAATAATATCGCTACCAGCCCCCGCTACCGCCTCAGCCTGGTGAAATTGCGGCGTAATGTAAACCGGCGAGGGAGGTCGTACCTGTTTCCAGAGTCCAATGATGGGTTGACTAACCCTGTCCCGCACGGCTTCAATGTGGCTGGGAGAGTCAATCCGCACCCCTACAGCGCCCCGTAGAATAGCGGCTTCGGCCATGGCAGCAATCACCAGCGGGTTGTGCAATGGCGAGTCAGCCGGGGCCTGGCAGGATACAATTAAGCCGCCCTGGAGGCGGGTGAGGCTGTCATCCATGCTATCAAGGCTCCAAACAGTAGTCAATTCGGTTATTTATGGCTGCACGGTTATCTAAGGTCATCCTGGTGGCGTCCATTGGGCTATTAGCCCTAATTATCGTGATCAATAATGTCACGGACTACGACACCAATTTCCAGTATGTTTACCACGTGCTGACGATGGATACCATCTTCCCCAACAGCCCCCTGACCTGGCGCGCCATTCCTAGCCCAATGCTCCAACATCTGGCCTACAGCCTAATTATCGCTACAGAAACCGCTATTACCGGGCTGTGTTTAGCCGGGGCTGGGCGGCTTTTGCAGGCGATCTCCGCCCCAGGAGTCCGCTTTAACCAGGCTAAGGGCATCGCCATCTACGGCCTCACCCTGGCCTTTGTGTTCTGGTTTGTGGGCTTTATGGTGTTGGGTGGCGAGTGGTTTGCCATGTGGCAATCGCCCGATTGGAATGGCCAGCAACCCGCCTTTCGTTTCATCGGCTGTGTGGGCATTGTGCTGCTGTATTTAGGCCTGGCCGATGCCGATTTGCCACCCCCCAAAGAGCCCAAACCCCACAACCAATAACCTACCCTTCCCCCTTCGAGGGAAGAACGAAAAATCGACCTGGCCTTCTCCCTTCATCCTGCCGTTTTGCGGCTGCGCTTTTCCGGCAAATTTCGGGGCGCAATCTCCTGGCCCTGGTAGAACTTGCGCTCCAAATTGCCCAGCCAGAGCCATAGGGCTCCTGCCAGTACGGGAATGCCGGTCAACCCTGCCCCAACCGCAACGGGTAACCCGTTCGATAGGACGATCGCCAGCGGCACCAACGACCACGACACCCCACTGCCGATCAACAAGCCAGTGCGAAAACTGCTGAATGCGCTGGAGGGCTACCCGGCAACTGCCACAGTGCTGGGTGTGAGAGCGGTAGCGATCCAGCAGATCGGCCTTCGACCATTCTGGAGCCAGGTTTGCCCAGGGAAGGGATCGGCCTGAAAATCACTGACCCACTTGCGGAAGGCCAGCACGTAGCGGTCGGCCTGGGTGGGCAGATAGCAGGATTGTAGCATAGGGCCTGGTGCCAGCCTTTTCCAACGCCCGTTCTTGCAGGTGGAGGAAAATTTGGTCATCCTCCAGCACCCCGTTATTGCCAATGTGGCTAAACCAGCGGGGCGTCAGCTTGATGAATAACCCTGGCAGCTTGGAGGAAAACTTAAAGGGAAACCGGGCAAACAAGCGACACTCGCCCTTGCGGATAGGGGTGGCGTAGACCACCGTGAGGGTGCGCCCAAACTGCTGGGAGGTGAGGTCGTGGTACATCAGCGAGGGGGCTATAAAAGTGGTGTGCTGGGTGCCTAGCTTGCCCTTGCGGGGGCCTTCAGGCCAAAGGCCTCGAAAACCCTGCTTGCCCGATTCCACGATTTCCATCACCATCGGGGCGGCATTCTCGCGGTTGCCTACGGTTTTGTGGTGGGTGTAGGGGATGTGGCTGGCATCCAACACGTTTTCTAGCAGGGTGAGAGCGTCGTAGGGCAGGTCGCGGAAGGTGTTGAGCATCACCCAGCCGTCAGGCTCTTCTTCCACAGGGCCAATGATGGGTACCTCAACCTGGGCGGCATGCTCGGCTTTGCCAGGGTAAACAAACAACAGCCCCTGTTTAACCGTAGCGGGAAGCGAAATCGCGCAGGCCCGCGCCGATTGGTTGGCAGGTCGGGCTGCTGGCTGCTGGGGAATCTGTTCACAGGCTCCGCTCCCTGAGAAGGCCCAGCCATGATAAGGACATTCAAGCAATCCGGCTTCATTGACGCGCCCTTCGGAGAGAGGGGCAAGGCGGTGGGGGCATTTGTCTTCAAACACTCGCCAGGTAGCCCCACGGGCATCCCACCAAATCACAATGCCTCGCTCTAGCAGGGTAAACCGGGTTGGGCGGGTGCGGTCGAGATCTTCCACGTAGGCCACGGGGTACCAGGCTTCAGCCCAGTCGAAAGAGTTGGGGTCGGGGCCACCCGCCGCTAGCGTGGCAGGCTCCCGACAGGTTTGAGGCGCGATCAAATCAGAGGTTGCCATCATAGTTATAGACCGATTCAACAGTACCCTTTCATTGTGTTGCAAAACTTTACGAATGACAGGTGGCCAAGCCAAGACCGTTTAGGGGCTTTTGTTCGCACCGTCGGCAAAGAAGCGCAAAGGGCGATACAGTGGTAATCGCTAACAACGCGGTCGTTTGATTCGCCGCCTGGTAGTTTGTGGTTCCCATGACGATCTGGCAAGCTGACCTGCATCACCCACCGTTGACCAGCCAAGACGGCAAACCCCTGTGGGAAATTTTGTTTTGCAACCCCGACTTTAGCTTTAGCTACGGGGCTCAATCTCCCCAGAGCGCCGTTAACAAAGATTGGCTGATGGGGGAAATGAGAAACGCCATCGCCCGGGCTGGGGAAGCACCCGTCTGCCTCCAGGTCTTTCGTCCCCAGGCGTTGTCATTGCTGACCACAGCGGCTGATGCGCTTGGCATTAGCGTGGAGCCCACCCGGCGTACCCCAACCCTGCACCAGTGGCTAACCCAGCGGGCCAAGTGGTACCCAACCCTGGCCAACGCAACCGGCCACCCCTATAACCCCCTGAAGCTAGACCAACCGCCCCCCCATGCCGCTGCCAGAGCACCTCTGGGGTGACCAGTGGCGCTTTGCCACCCTCGCCGCCGGAGAGTTTGAGCAAACCCTACCCTATGAGCCCATTCCAATTCGTCAGTTGCCGCCAGAGCTAATGCCTGCCAAACTCGGCTTGGCCAGTCCTCAGCCCCTGGCTGGTATTGTCATTGATGCCGGACGCCAGGCCATGCCGCTCTGTCAATGGTTGCAAACCGTTCGACCTGTAGGGGTAAAATATTTGCCCGGCGAGCCCGATGGGCTAATTTTAGAGGCTGGCCTGGTGGATCGCTGGGTCATTACCACCTTTAGTGATGCCGAAGTGGCCACTGCCGGTCGGCAATTTGAAGAACGCAAAACCCAAAGCCAGGGGCTGCACTTTTTGCTGGTGCGCCCGGATGATTCCAATATGACCTACACCGGGCTGTGGCTACTACAGCTGTAATGCAGCGTTGTCTGGCCTGGTGCGGTGTAGCCTATCTACGAGCATCGAGGGTTGTAGGGTTATGGGTGTACCTCACCAGGCAAAAATGCTGTATCTGGATTGGCGCAGGGTCACGGCGTTTTGGGTGGCTTGGGTAGCCGGGGTAGACTCAGTCGCCTCCTTCGCCAACAACGTGTGATGATAGCTAGGTCACCACTCAGGCAAGGTAACTATGGCAGCCCAGGCGCAGATCGGCATCATTGGCGGCAGCGGCCTCTATCAAATGGAGGCCCTAACGGATATCGAAGAAATTCGGTTGGAAACTCCCTTTGGTAACCCCTCTGATGCCATTATTCTTGGCACGCTGGATGGCACCCGTGTGGCTTTTCTCGCCCGTCATGGCCGTAACCATACGCTTATGCCGTCAGAGTTGCCCTTTCGCGCCAATATTTACGCACTGAAATCCCTCGGTGTAGCCTACCTGATTTCAGCCTCCGCCGTGGGATCTCTAAAAGAAGCCGCCAAACCCTTGGATATGGTAGTGCCCGACCAGTTCATCGACCGCACCCGCAATCGAGTCTCTACCTTTTTCGGGGAAGGACTGGTGGCTCACATCACCTTTGGCGACCCCGTTTGCCCGGCCCTAGTCACCCTCCTGGCCGATGCCGTGGAAAGCCTTGATCTACCTGGGGTTGCTCTGCACCGGGGTGGCACCTACGTTTGCATGGAAGGGCCAGCCTTTTCAACCAAAGCCGAGTCTGAACTGTATCGTAGCTGGGGCGCTACCGTCATCGGCATGACTAATCTGCCAGAAGCTAAGCTGGCCCGCGAAGCAGAAATCGCCTATGCCACCCTGGCCCTGGTGACTGATTACGACTGCTGGCATCCCGACCACGACAGCGTCACTGTAGAGATGGTAATCGGCAATCTGCAAAGGAATGCCGCCAATGCCCAGCGCGTTATTCGCGAGGTGGTTAACCGCATTGCCGCCAACCCACCAGAATCTGAGGCGCATTCGGCGCTCAAGTATGCCATCATCACGCCGTTAGATAAGGCGCCCCAGGCCACCCTAGAAAAGCTAAACCTGCTGCTAAACAAGTATTTATGAGGTGCAGCAACTCGTTAGCTGGCGTTGCTGGAGATACAAGACCATTTGTAAACCCTCGTCTACCTCCTCTTGAAGCAGCAGCGCACTCAGACACAAGCAGATAGCCTTTCTGTACGCCCCAGGCCGAAAATCGGAGCCCGCCTAACGTTCCTGGTCAGCGGCTACAAATCACTTTCGTGAGTCTACTACGTTTTTGATTTAGTCCGCTGCACCAGGATTATTATGGCTTTATTCTTTCAGAAATATACGCTACTGCAAATGCTTTCCTTCTGCTTTTTCTAAATCTTCTTCATGTATTCAATTAGTTGGTCAAGAGCTTTTCCCCATCCATCATAAAATCCCATGTCCTGGTGCTTCTGACAATCTTCTTCGTTCCTATGAATGGAGATCGCCGTGTATTTCGCTCCCTGCTCGTGCGGTTCAATCGAAACAATGGCTGTAAAAGGAAAGTCATTATCACTCATCGCTAGCTGGTTTACAGGTCGATAGCCAGGTTGAAGGGCATTTGTCCAAACAAGTTTCTTGTTCGGAGTAATTTCAAGGTAGCATCCGATGCTTGGAAACTCTTCTCCCTCGGGCGAACGCATCACTGTGCGGAAGAGACCACCAGGGCGAAGATCGATTTCGCAATCTACTGTTTTCCAGGGTGCAGGAGTGAACCATTGTTTAAGGTGTTCTGGCGTTGTCCACGCAGCCCAAACAAGCTCTGGCGAAACATCAATGATGCGTTCAAAAAGTAGGTCAAATTTAGGATTGGTTGGGTACATTAGTTGAGTCATCAGTTTCATCCTTGATTGCGTTGAGATAAGCGTCTAACTGATTGAGGCGAGTTTCCCAAACTGCATGTTGTTTTTCAAGCCACTGTTCAGCGCTAGTCAAAGCCACTGGATCGATTTGATAGATTCGGACACGACCTGTTTTCTTAGAGTGAACAAGTCCACAATCCCTCAAAACATTGAGGTGCTGAGTAAATGACGGCAACGCCATGTTGAAGGGTTTTGCTAGCTCACTCACAGCGGCGGGGCCGACACTGAGCCGTTCAAGAACAGCACGTCTAGTCGGATCGGCTAAGGCATAAAAAACGCGATCGAGTTGCGTGGATTGGTTAGGCATATACCGAACTATAAGGCGGATCAATACTTAGGTCAATACCTTTGTTTTCAAGTTTTCTTAGCTCGATCTGTAGGGCAATGCTCCGGATAGTTTTTCCGGGGGTGTTGGCGAACAGCTATCCACCGATATAGAACTTGACCCGGTGCAGCTTTATCGATGCTACGCCGCTCGGTTGCAACTTGAATTCATCTTCCGGGATGCCCAGCCATTCACCGGCCTAGCCGATGGCCAAGCCCGTTCTCCACAAGCCTTGGACTCCCATGTCAACGCCAGCCTAACCGCGCTTTCGCTGACCAAAGCCGCCTGGCAAGCTACTCCAACAAATCAGGCCGAACCGCTAGGTTTCTCAATCGCTTCGGTTAAACGGCAGGCTCTCATTTAAGCGGTCTAGCCATCACTTACCCTAACGCCGCCACAATCACTTCGCGGGTAATATCGCCCGTTACAAAAGCGGCCCCAATCCCCTTGGGCATGACAAAACGCACCCGGCCATCCTCCACTTTTTTGTCGCCCTGAAGCAGGGTGAGGATATCCTCAGGGTTCAGGTGAGCTGGAACTTGAGTCGGTAGTCCGGCTTTTTCGATCAGGGCCTGCTGGCGAGCAGCTTCCTCCTCTGTCCAGTAGCCGAGCGCTGTAGCGATGCGGCCTGCGGCCACCATGCCAATGGCCACCGCTTCCCCGTGGTTAACGCCGCGATAGTGCATCAGGCTCTCTACGGCATGGCCAAGGGTGTGGCCGTAGTTGAGAATAGCGCGCAGGCCAGCTTCTTTCTCATCCTGAGACACGACATCGGCCTTGGCCTGGCAGGAACGGGTGAGGATGGTGTGGAGCAACTCATCGCCGACGTAGCGGTATTGATCCAACCGGGGAGCCGCTTCCAGGGTTTCAAACAGCGCTCGATCCCAAATCACGCCGTACTTAATCACCTCGGCCATACCAGCCCGAAACTCTCGTGGGGGAAGGGTTTTCAGGGTTAGCGGATCGATGAGCACTAGGCGGGGCTGGTGGAAGGCCCCAATCAGGTTTTTGCCCTGGGGATGGTTGACGCCGGTTTTGCCGCCAATGGAGGCGTCCACCATGGCCAGTAGGGAGGTTGGCACCTGCACAAACCGCACTCCCCGTAGCCAGGTAGCCGCCGCAAAGCCAGTCATATCGCCAATTACTCCACCTCCCAGCGCCACCATTGCCGACTGGCGCTCTAGCCGAAACTCCAGCGCCGCATCGTAGAGCTTTTGGATAGATTTCGGCGTTTTGTAGCGCTCTCCCGCCGGCAGCAGGTAGGTCTGCACAACGTAGCCCGCCTGCTCCAGCGAGGCCACCACTGGTTCCCCATAAAACTTAAAAATGGCCGGACTGGAGACCACCAACAACCGTTGCCCTGGCTTAACCAGCGGGGTTGCACCGGCCAGCCAGGCCCCCAACTGCGGCAAACCCTGGGTGGCAATCACAACATCGTAGGCTTGGGTCGGTAGGGGAACAGAGATGACAGATTTCATAGGTCGGAGATTTCAGTATCACGTACCAAGTACAGCTTAGGGATGAATGGGGTTTGAGGGAAGGTGGGGTGTGATTTCGTAGGGTGCATTCGCGCCGCAATGCACCTCAGGATTGCTACGCAAAAAAAGCGGATGGAGCAATCCACCCGCTTTCTTGCTAGCCGGAGCAAGTCAAGAGACTAAGCTTTCAGAAAATCTAAATCCAAACGACTACTTGGATTCAGGCTCAGAAAACTCAGCATCAATCACATCATCATCCCCATTGGTGCTGGTGCCAGAGGCATCGGCATCGGCAGCGCCAGTGGTGTCGGCACCAGCTTGCTGATACAGGTTGGTGCTGATACCGTACAGCGTCTGCTGTAGCTCGTCGGTGAGGGCTTTGATGGTGTCGAAGTTGTCAGCCGCAATGGCATCCTTCAGCGCCTTGATTTGTTCCTCAGCATTAGCCTTATCGGCGGCGGGGATCTTGTCGCCCATGTCAGCCAGTTGCTTCTCGGCCTGGTAGGCCAGGGAGTCGGCCTGGTTTTTCAGGTCAATCCGTTCGCGGCGCTCTTTGTCAGCACTGGCGTTGGACTCGGCCTCCCGCACCATGCGCTCAACATCTTTTTCATCCAGGGTAGACGCATCGGAGATGGTGATCGTCTGCTCTTTACCCGTGCCCTTGTCCTTAGCAGTAACGTTAAGGATACCGTTGGCGTCAATGTCGAAGGTAACTTCGATTTGGGGCACACCGCGAGGCGCCGGGGGAATGCCTGCCAGTTGGAAGGTGCCCAGACTCTTGTTATCGCTGGCCATTTCCCGCTCGCCCTGGAGGACTTTGATTTCCACGTTGGTCTGGCCATCTTGAGCGGTAGAGAACACCTCAGACTTCTTGGTAGGAATGGTCGTGTTGCGCTGGATCAGTTTGGTCATCACGCCGCCCAGGGTTTCCACACCCAGAGACAGGGGCGTCACATCCAGCAGTAGGATGTCCTTCACTTCCCCAGCTAGCACACCGCCCTGAATAGCGGCCCCCACTGCCACTACTTCGTCGGGGTTGACGGTTTCGTTGGGTTCTTTGTCGAGGGTGCGCTTCACCACATCCTTGATAGCAGGAATCCGGGTAGAACCGCCCACCAGCACTACTTCATCAATGTTGGTTTTGCTGAGCTTGGCATCCTTAAGGGCCTGCTCAACGGGCACCCGACAGCGATCAATCAGGTCGGCGCAGAGTTCTTCAAACTTAGCGCGGGTCAGGGTCATTTCCAGGTGCTTGGGGCCATCCTGGGTAGCGGTGATAAAGGGCAGGTTGACCTCAGCCTGGGTGACGCTGGAAAGCTCAATCTTGGCCTTTTCAGCTGCTTCAGTCAGGCGCTGAAGGGCCTGCTTGTCTTTGCGCAGTTCAATGCCTTCTAGCTTTTGGAACTCACCCGCCAGGTAGTCAACGATCTTCTTATCGAAGTCGTCGCCGCCCAGGTGGGTATCTCCAGAGGTGGCCAGCACTTCAAACACGCCGTCGCCCACTTCTAAAATGGACACGTCGAAGGTACCACCGCCCAGGTCAAACACCAGAATGGTTTCGTTGCTCTTACGATCCAACCCGTAGGCCAGCGAGGCCGCTGTCGGCTCGTTGATAATCCGCAGTACTTCCAGTCCAGCAATCTTCCCGGCATCCTTGGTCGCTTGTCGCTGAGAGTCGTTGAAATAGGCTGGTACCGTAATCACCGCCTGGGTAACTTTTTCGCCCAGGTATTTACCGGCATCGTCGGCGAGCTTGCGCAGCACCTGAGCCGAAATTTCTTCGGGGGCAAATTGTTTACCGGCTTGAGGGCAGTCGATCTTAACGTTGTTGCCCACGTTCAAAACTTTGTAGGCTACTTCAGTAGATTCAGTACCCACTTCGTCAAAGCGGCGACCAATGAAACGCTTGACAGAATAAAAGGTATTTTCAGGGTTCATCACGGCCTGGCGCTTGGCAATTTGCCCCACCAAACGATCGCCGTTTTTGGCATAGGCGACTACCGACGGCGTGGTGCGAAAACCTTCAGCGTTAGCGATAACGGTGGGTTTACCCCCTTCCATCACTGCGACCACTGAGTTAGTGGTACCCAGGTCAATTCCGACAACTTTTCCCATACTTTTTTGCTCCGGCTTGACAACTATTTATATAGTGCGTGGTCAACCCCTTTCTCTGAAGGAGGGGATACCGAACCCCCAGAGTCGGGGTTTAGGCCGAACCAGTGGGGTTTAGGGTGCCCTAGGGAGGACACTGGGCTGAATGGAACAGCGTCTCTGGACTTCAACGCTGGGGCCAGGGGTTGTGCTAACGGGGGAGCCGCTTTTTGGCCCGGCCCAGAAGCCTATTTCCGGGCGTTACTAACCCGGCGGGGGAAGTGGCACAGTTCTGTCCTGAAGAGAGGGCGCAAGTGATGAAACTTGAATTAATCAGCAGCTCAGCTTAAACCCCACCCATTTATCTGCGGCAGGATTTAACCCTGAGCTGTCGTCATCTACCTCCCTCTGCATCTCACCCGCCGTGGTCGCTGTACTTTCGTTGAACTCTCAAACATTTTTAGGGCACAACCAGGAAACCTACCAAGACCTGCGGCTGGCTCTACAGGTTAATTTGCGGCGGCAATTGCTGATTGCCGTCTGCGACAACAGCCCGCTCCAGGAGCAACTGGCCCAGCGCCTGGTGGCTGACCTCAGCCCCTACTCCCCCACCGGTGAGCGTAGCGCCGACCTGCGGGCCGACCAGTCGCCCCTGGTAAGCCTGCGGCTAGACGGCCACCACCCTGACCTGGTGCGCGAGGTGCTGCTGTGGCTGAAACAGCAGCGCCGCTTAGGGGGCAGCACCCCGGTGGTGCCAGCCTTTCAAATTCTGGGCGTCGAGGCGCTCACCCGCCAGTCTCCCACGGTGCAGAACCGGTTCCTGGCCTCCCTGATTCAGGTAGATGCCCTGCTAACGCAGTTAGACTGCCGGCTGTTGGTGTGGGTGCCGCGCCCCTGGCTGGGCAAAATTCGGCAGGCGGTGCCAGGTTCTGGCGATCACGCAGTGGTCTCTTTGAGTTTGAGGGCGAACCCACCCCCACCGATGCCCTGGCCAACCCAGCTAATACCCAATCCCCCCTAGCGCCCACCCCGCCGGTAAACGCTCCAGATCGCCCGGAAAACGATGCGGTTGAGTCAGCGCGCGATCGCACTGACATTTGGGCTATGCTGCGCGAAGATCTCTCCGCCTTTGAGCAGTCTCTCCCGCCCGCCAATTCTGAAAATAGCACCCAGTTTCCCGTCATTATCATCCCACCGCTAAATCGCTCCGCCAGGGAAAAACCGGCCCCATTACCCAAAGCTAACCACCTGGAGAAGCCCCTAAATGACGAAGATTTAGGCCAGCCTAGCCAGCCACCTACCGAACAACCGGCCATGGATACTGGCCGCACGGTCGAGCAGGCGGCGCTCGATACCTCACCGCCGACCCCAATCCTCCCGCCAGCGCTGGCGGCAAACCAGCCTATTGCTGAGCTATGGCAGTACATTCAGGTACTGAGAGCGCAGCAGGCGGGGCCGCTGACCCTGGCTCGGGCTCATTTGGCCCTGGGGCAACTCAGCCGCGACTGCGTGGAAGCTGGCGACGTGGCCCCAGCCATCCTCGATTTCGCCATTGAGGTCTATCTCCTGGCCATCGCCGGGCTCAACGAAGGCCACGCCGACTGGTGCGATGCCCTTAATGACCTGGCCAGCCTCTACTGGCTGCGGGCCC
>JAAUUR010000119.1 GCA_012031045.1 Leptolyngbyaceae cyanobacterium SM2_5_2 | reverse complement strand
CGTACTCAACTCCCTGCGATTTGGCGATCTGGCCGATAGCCGCACCCGCCGCCTCTGCCAGGGGGTGGTGGCGGGCATTGCCCACTACGGCAACTGCTTTGGGGTGCCAACGGTGGGCGGCGAAGTGTATTTCGATGCCGTTTACAACGGCAATCCCCTGGTCAACGCGATGGCCATTGGCATTATGGAAACCCCAGGCATTGTCAAATCTGGGGCGGCGGGTCTGGGCAATCCGGTGGTCTACGTGGGTTCTACCACCGGGCGCGATGGCATGGGTGGGGCCAGTTTTGCCAGTGCTGAACTGACGGATGAATCGGAAGCCGATCGCCCCGCTGTGCAGGTGGGTGATCCCTTTTTGGAAAAATCCCTTGTCGAAGCCTGTTTGGAGGCGTTCAAAACTGGGGCGATTGTTGCCGCTCAGGATATGGGGGCGGCGGGCCTCACCTGCTCCACCTCGGAAATGGCGGCGAAGGGCGGGGTAGGCATTGAGCTAGACCTGGACTTAATTCCGGTACGCGAAACCGGTATGGTGCCCTACGAATACCTGCTGTCAGAATCCCAGGAGCGGATGCTGTTTGTGGTGGTGGCTGGGCGCGAAGCGGAAGTCATCGAGATTTTTGAGCGCTGGGGTCTGCACGCCGTAGTAGCGGGTACGGTCATCGCAGACCCGATTGTGCGGATTCTGTTCAAGGGCGAGGTGGCGGCGGAAATCCCGGCCCTGGCCCTGGCCGAAAATACGCCGATTTACCACCGCGATCTCCTCTCAGAACCGCCCGACTATGCCCAAACCGCCTGGGCCTGGTCGGAGACTAGTCTACCGGCCTGCACGGTGGATGGCATTGTTCTACCCGAAGCAAGGCACTATTCTTGGACGGCGATTCTGCATCAACTCCTCAGCCAGCCCACCCTTGCCTCTAAGCAATGGGTCTATCGCCAGTACGACTACCAGGTGCAGAACAACACCGTCCAAGGCCCCGGTCAGGGGGATGCCGCTGTAATTCGGCTGCGCCCCCAAGAACCTGTACCCGGCTATCAACCCGGTGCCGCGTCACGGGGATTGGCCGCTACGGTAGACTGCAATTCTCGCTACGTCTACCTCAACCCCTACGAGGGGGCCAAAGCCGCCGTGGCTGAGGCGGCCCGCAACCTGAGTTGTGTGGGTGCCCTGCCCCTAGCGGTGACCGATAACCTCAACTTTGGCAGCCCGGAAAAACCGATCGGCTACTGGCAACTGGCCGAAGCCTGCCGAGGTCTGGCGGACGCCTGCCGGGAGTTTGAAACTCCGGTAACTGGCGGCAATGTCTCTCTCTACAATGAAACGGTAGACAGTCAGGGCAATCCGCAACCCATTTATCCAACGCCCGTAGTCGGCATGGTTGGGCTAATTGAGGATTTGAGCCTAACCTGCGGCCAGGGCTGGCGGCAGACCGGCGATTTGATTTATCTGCTAGGCGTACCCGTAGAGCAAACCACCGCTGCCACTGTAGCCGACCATCCTCTAGTGACGCTGGGCGGCTCAGAATACCTGGTGGCCGTTCACCAAACCACCACTGGACGTCCCCCCGCTGTGGATATGGTGCTAGAAAAGCGGGTGCAAGCGGCCTGCCGCTACGGCATTGCCCGAGGCTGGATGCAGTCGTCCCATGACTGTGCCGAAGGTGGGCTAGTGGTAGCCCTGGCCGAGTCCTGTATCAGCGGGGGGCAGGGGGCCGCTATTCAACTACCGCTGGCGGCTAGCCAGGGTCAGCAACGGTGGGATCGGCTGCTGTTTGGAGAAGGCGGCGCGCGTATTGTGGTTTCCGTTAGCCCAGCCCAGCAGCAAGGGTGGGAAACTTACCTGACTCAGACTCTGCCAGACCACTGGCAACGGTTAGGTACGGTGCAGGGGGAAATCTTGACCCTCACCACCCAAGATGGTGAAGTCGTGATTGCTGGGGCCGTTGAGCAGTTGTCTCAGGTTTGGGGAACGGCCATTCGTGATCGCCTGACTGCTTAATAATGCTACTAACTACCTACAACTACTTCCATCTCAGTAACCGGTAGTTTCAACCAGTTACTAAGCTCAGATGATAGCCAGAAGGCTTCCTGGCGAGATAGCCAGCACGTACGATTTCCTACCAAGATATCAGCATAACCAGGATTAAAATTAGACCTGTTAATCTTGAGTTTAACGTGGTATCTGTAGTGGATGACAGCGGAAGAATGATGAACTATTTGTATGCTCTGAATTAAGTCAATAGGAACCTTGCGAAGGCATTTTCTAGATTCTTGATCCTGGCCTCTCTGCTTAACAACTAAAACATCTTGTTGATTAGCAATTAGCAAGACTTTATTCAAATCCACTAGTTCAAATAGATATTTAGTGATTTTCCATAGAATTAACGGAAGTGCTCCCAAAGGTAACACGAGTAATGGATTAGATAGGGCAAACGCGATCGCCAATACGAAATAGGGAATGGTCAATAACAATGCAGCGAGTCCAGAGGAAGATCCTGCTTCTAGTGACCTTGTGTGCGGAGAGATTTCTATAGCTTCGGCTGTTTTATAGATAGTGAATTTGGCATTTTCTGGACGTTGAACTTGTGTTAGATTAAGCTTCTGTATTAAATTATCTTGTGAATTTTTCTCTTCCCGTTTAGCTTGCCCTGGAAAAAGAATTGTGCTCCTCTCTTGGTGAGAAAGGTTATTTTTCTGTCTATCTACACTCAGTTTTTGAACTGGCATATCTAGCCATTCACCTAGCTCAAAACTCAACCAATCCACCTCAGGACGAGTGAGCTGCCGTAAATTATCTAGAGATTTAGGGGATGATAGAGGGCAGCAATGATTGCCTATCCAAATATTTAAATGTGTGATTTCAAACTTTGGATTATAGGAACCTTCTATGTTAGAGCTTTCCAAACGAGTAATCTCTTTGATAAGGGCTGAATAGCTATGATCTCTGCCTAGCCAACTAGAGGTTAAGTAAATAATTTGTCGATCTGAAATTAGAACTTGGACTTCCTCAAAGCAGGTGCAAAGTGCACTTTCCCATACTCTAAAAACTCCCCCACCCAGCAAAGGAACCAGTAGCCAAATCAGACTAGGGTTATGTATAAAGATGGCTAAAAACGCCAATATTGGCGAGTTGATAAGAACTGTGTAGAGGATGGCTTTTTGGATAACTTTTAGCCGATCTCTAACAGTTAAGGCGGAAATTACAATCTGCAATTGGTCTTCTGTTTTATGGAGTATTACCCGGCTGCCTTTGGGCTTAGTCGGAATAGATTGAGCCGCTTCAAACAAAAAATCTTCCTGCTGAAGGGCTTCTAAGGCTTGCTGGGCTGTGGCAAATCGTTCTTCTACTTCGGGTTGAATCATTCTTTGCAACCAGGCTTGACAAGCTTGGCTAATATGGATTGCAGCGTCAAATTGAAGGATGCCTCTGCGCTTAGGTAGGTCAGCGGGATGTATCCCAGTTAATAAATAAATGAGAGTAGCACCAAGGCTGTATAGGTCTGAGGCAGGCGTTGTTCTCCCTCCAAATTGTTCGGGTGGCATATAACCGTAGGTGCCAACTATCGTGACCGTACCGCCGTGGACAACGGTTTGCACCGAGCCAAAATCAACAAGATAAATATCGCCAACATGGTGCCCAGTACGGTTTGTAATTAAGACATTGCTGGGTTTAATGTCGCGGTGAATTACTGGTGGTGATTGTTCATGCAGATAGACCAATATAGCTAGCAGTTGTTCTGCAATTTCAACCAGTTCGGCTTCAGAAAAAGTTCGACCGGATTGAACTGATGCCTCTAGGGATGTGGCATCAATGTAGCTCTGAATCAGAGCGAACCCCTTACCTAGCTCGGTGTCTACATCAAAGTAGTCGAGATAGGCTGGAATGGCTGGATGGTCAAGATGCTTAAGGATTTTAGCTTCGCGCTCAAATAGCTTTAGATTATCCCAGATAAAATCTGGGCCAAATAATAATAATTTAACTACGACTGATGACCCTGTATTCAAATCAGTCGCTAAAAATGTTCTCCGCCCAATTTGACGACTTAGTAGAGACTGAATTTGATAACGATTATGGACGGTTCGACCAATGAGTACATCCATAGCAATCCAAGAGCTATTCAAATATCCAAAGAGGCTCGATCTTATATAAGGTACCTATTTATATTTTCTGTAAGAATAGTGCGAATGAATCCACCAAAATTAACCCAATTTTGTGTGGTAGACGCCATGATCCTCCACCTAAAGAATAGAGGTTGAAAAAGAGGTTGGAAAAGTCGCTTTAAAGCATTATCGATTCAAGCTCCCTGCTCAGCCTGCTCAACACTGACAATAGGTTTTGATTCCCGATGGTTTTGAGTTGGTGGTGACTGTTGATGCATCAGTTGTTTGACATCAATCCCGGTCGTGTATCTAAGTTGCTCTAAGAAGTCTGCGATCTTGATGGCTGAAGCACCCTGCTTAGCATCAATGATGGATACCTCGGCAATGGAAATTTCAGGCACGCTCATAGCCATCATCTGAGCTAAAAGCTCAATTTTTTGGTATAAAAATACTTCCCTCGCATCTTCGCCAGCGGAGCGCCACACGGCCCCTAAATGTTCTAATCCTAATGCCTGAGCTTTACCATCCTCAATAATTTTAGCGGCGCTTCCCTTAGCTTCAGCAATGACTCGCTGGCATTGCGCCTCAGCGGGAACTAAAACATCAGCCTGTAGGCGTTGTTCTGTTTCAGTAATACGGGCTTTCTCGACTTTTATCTCTGCTTCGACTTCAGCAATCATAGCGGCAGCAATAGATTCTACTTCGGTCACCAGGGCCGTTCGCTTAGTTAGGGCATCCCGTACGCCCTTGGTAGCGTCTACTTTGGCAATTTCTTCATCTCGGAGCAGTTCACGCAGGGCCGTTTCACGCTCGTTAGCTGAGGCCTGGATAATCGACTCGGCCTTGGCTTGCGCTTCAGCAATGCGCGCATCCCGTACCAGGTCAGCCTGTTGCTTACGGCCTAAACTATCGAGGTAATTTACATCATCAGAAATGGTTTGAATTTGCAGGCTGTCTAGCATCAAACCTAGTTTTTGCAGATCTTCTTCAGCTTCCTCTAGCAAGCTACGAGCAAAGGCAATTTGGTCACTATTAGCTTCTTCAGGAGTAAGGCTAGCCAGGACACCACGCAAATTGCCATCTAGAGTTTCCTTGGCCAACTTTTCAATTTGTTGCCGGGTTTTACCAAGCAACCGCTCAATAGCGTTGTGAATAGTCGGTTCTGTGCCAGCAATCTTAATATTAGCGACCCCGGTTACTGTCAGCGGAATACCACCTTTACTATAAGCTCCCACCACTTTTAGATCGATGATCATATTGGTGAGATCCATGCGAAATGTTCGCTCCAACAGGGGCATTTGCAAACTACTGCCCCCTTTCACGAGACGATAACCGACTCGCTTACCGCTTTGCAGACGGGTTGGTGTACCCGCAAAAATTAAAATCTCAGAGGGCTGGCAAATATAATATAGATTGCGAATTACCAACCAGGCACTTCCACCCCCCAGAACCAGGGTTGTGAATAAAAAGATCAAGGCTCCCATCGTTATAGTTCTCCTGAGATGAAAGGGTTAATAACCGCTGTGAAAGCAATAATCTAGGTGGATTTCAGAGCTTTTAGGACATCAATACCCAGGGTATCTTCAGTGGCTTCTAAGAATTGTTTGATGACCCCTAAGTAAACCCCAATCACACTAGCAACGGCTTCCCCGTCGCCGTTATCGATAATGGCAACGTGTTGAAGATCTAGCTGTCCTGGTAACTTAACTGCTTCTCGCAATACCGCCTCAAACTGCTGGATGATAAACATTGCCGAAGCATCGCTGCCCAAATCTTGCCAAACCTGGGTCAACAATTCATTGACCTGGGCTTGAGCCAGAACATTTTCAGCCAAACTGGCGGCTTCTCCCCTGGCTTGAAGCATTTGGGCCTGATAATGAGCTTCCGCAGGTAGGACTTCCTCCCATTGGAGGCGCAACCGTTCCCGTTCTGCCCGTAGGGCCTGGAGGGTCTGTTCAATCAGTGCCTTGCGCTCTTTGGCCGCAGCCTGGGTAATGGCTTCCTCCGTGCGCACCTGTTTGTCGAGTTTGGCCTTAATTTTACGGAGGTCATTTTCACGCTCCACGATGGTGGTACGGTCCTGGGTTTGTGCGACGCGACCGCGTTCTTCACACTCAGCTTCAATTTGTTTGGCGGCGGCTAACGCATCACTCTCCGCAATTTCGGCATCGCGAATAATCATAGCGATCCGCTGTCGCCCCAGAGATTTTAGATAGTCAACATCATCCGCAACATTTTGGATTTTGAGCGTATCTAGTTGAAGTCCTAATTTAGCCAGATCACTGCTAACATCTGAGGCAATTCTCTCTGCAAATTTGAGCCGGTCTTCATTGACTTGTTCTGGGGTCATGGTTGCGACTACCCCTCTCAAGTTGCCTTCTAGGGTTTCCCGCGCCACCCGTACAATTTCATCGGGTTTATGGTCAAGAAAACGCTCAATAGCATTGCCAACAAGTTGAGGGTCACTGGAGATTTTAATATTGGCAATGGCCTGTAAATGGAGTGGAATACCGCCCCTAGAGTAAGCATTGTGAACCTCTACCGGTACTGGCATGGTGGTTACATCCATGCGTTTAACGGTTTCAACAATTGGGATTCTCAAGGCCCGGCCACCGGTTAAGATGCGAAAACCAACTTCTTGACCCTCTGAATTTTGCCATTTTCGTCCAGAGAGAATGACTACCTCATTAGGATTAGCAATGACTAAGAACGACCGTAGAAACCAAACCCCCAACACCGTGGCCGCTAATCCCAACGCTACTAAACTGCCTCCACCCACTAACTCAGACCCCTCTGGTATTAGGGGTTGAGGGGTTTCTAACCGGAATGACGTTGTTTCGAGAGTAGTACTCGGCGAGCTTATCTGCTGCGGATCTTTTTTTAGCGCATTCCATTGAACGGTCATAGGCTAAATCTCCGGATGCTAAACACCTATATCTCCCTGGGCTGAGAGCTTATTCATCACCCCTCGGTAATGGGCTCTAAAGCCTTACTCAATCTGATCAACCGATTACCTCAACTCCCAAAAATTAGCGGGCACTACCCAAGCCTGGGTATCTTTAACCTGCACGACTAGCACTTCATCACCTGGGGAAAAGGTGTAGGGGTAGTCAGTAATGGCCACGATTTCTCTAGTTAAGCCGTTGGCTTGAAGACTTATCTTGCCTCTCGATGAATGGTCAAAGGGGATCTTTACAACGCCAATTCTTCCGGCTAATGAATGGCTATCTAACGGGCTGCTAGCCAGTATGCGGTGACGGTAGATAAAAAGTGAAAAAATGACTGCTCCACCACCCATTAACCCGATGGCTATTGAGAGGATTGCCAGCAGAATTAGCCCTTTATCCATTGGTGCAGCCCGGAAGGGGGCTATATAGAGTTCAGAAGAGCCTGTTTCGGAGTTCTCGTAATACCGGCAATACCGGACTTTTTACCTTCTAGCCAAAGGTGATAACACCAATTTGCGACTAAGCTGGTGGGTGTCAATAAGCTTTAGGCTTTGACTGCATTGTAGCAATAACCTAGGTCACTGTAGGGTAGGTTTAGAAAATAGGGTTGATTATGTATGCGCAATTGCTGGTTTGCCTGGGCGATCTCTGGTTTGTCTGAGTGGTCTGGCAGAAATCAGACAGATAAAGTCTTTCCTCATGGCTACAGCGACTCTGGTATGCTAATGAAGCGTTAAGAAATCGTTAATTCTCAATTAGCGGTTAGCTAGCGGTTCGGTAGTCTCTAGTGCGGTTTTGAGGACTCCCATCCTATGATGGAACGTGGGTTCGCATTGAGGGCAGAATTTGCTGCTAGATGCCCCGTAGAGTGTTGTGTTTGCGATCTCATTGACTGAAGCCCCTGCACCACCCCTATCTGCAAGAGAAATGACTTTCCCCTTTGAAGCCCCGGCCTTTTCCGACGTTTCTTCTAACTCTGGGGTGGATCCGCTGACGGAACGCCCGGATAAGCCTGAAGAAGCCTGTGGTATCTTTGGTCTCTATGCTCCCGATGAAGACGTGGCTCGGTTAGCCTACTTTGGTCTGTTTGCTCTACAGCACCGAGGGCAAGAATCTGCGGGCATCGCTACCTTTGATGCCTCAGGTAGTCATTGTCATAAGCACATGGGACTGGTTTCTCAGGTGTTTGACGATCATGTTTTGCAAGAGTTGCCAGGGCACATCGCGATCGGGCACACGCGCTACTCCACTACCGGATCCAGCCACGTCTGCAACGCCCAACCTGCCATGGTATCGACTCGCCTGGGAGATTTGGCCCTGGCCCACAATGGCAACCTGGTCAACGCCGCTGATCTGCGGGAAGAACTCCTTGATCGTAACCACGATTTAATTACCACCACCGACTCAGAAATGATTGCCTTTGCTCTGGCCGAGGCCGTTAATGATGGCTACGACTGGGTCAGTGCGGCTGAAAAAGCCTTCAATCGCTGTCGGGGAGCCTTCAGCCTGGTGATTGGTACCCCAGAGGGCATCCTTGGTGCTCGCGATCATCAGGGCATTCGTCCGCTGGTGCTGGGGGTGCTGGGTGTTGATGTACCCGCAGAGGGTAGCCCCGCCCCCTATGTGCTGGCCTCTGAGACCTGCGCCCTCGACATCATCGGCGCTACCTACATTCGCGATATTCAGCCCGGCGAACTGGTGTGGATTACCGAGCGTGGCATTACCGCCTACCATTGGGCCGAGCCGACCCAGCGCAAGCTCTGCGTGTTTGAGATGATTTACTTCTCTCGCCCCGACAGCATTGTGAATGGTGAAACCCTCTACAGCTATCGCCGCCGCCTGGGGCATCAGTTGGCGAAAGAAGCCCCTGCCGATGTGGATTTAGTGATGGCCGTGCCTGACTCTGGCATTCCAGCGGCAATCGGGTTCTCGCAACAATCTGGCATTCCCTACGCGGAGGGGTTAATTAAAAACCGCTACGTGGGGCGCACCTTTATTCAGCCGACCCAATCAATGCGCGAAGTGGGTATTCGTATGAAGCTGAACCCGCTGAAGGACGTGCTGGAAGGCAAGCGGATCCTGATTGTGGATGATTCCATCGTGCGCGGCACCACCAGCCGCAAAATTGTGCAAGCCCTGCGGGATGCGGGAGCCACGGAAGTCCACATGCGGATTTCATCGCCGCCCGTGACTCATCCCTGCTTTTACGGCATTGATACCGATAGCCAGGATCAACTGATTGCCGCAACCCAATCACTAGAAGACATAACCAAGCAAATCAATTTAGACTCCCTGGCCTACCTGAGTTGGGAAGGTATGCTAGAAGCCACCTATCAGGATCCGAGCAGTTTTTGCTCGGCCTGCTTTACGGGCAACTATCCGGTAGATATCCCTGAACCCTTTAAGCGGTCGAAGCTAAAGTTTGAGGCCAAGCAGCCCGTGGCAACCTAGGGCTCTTTAAAACATAGGCTTGTATCTTCTTCCATAACGCTCTAGCCACTGACTAGACAAAAAGCCTTGTGCCCTTAGCAGCCCCCTTAACGCTACAGATAGTTAATCCATGGGGTATCAATCGCCGCTAGAAGGTTCTCGCAGGCGCACCGTACCACGATCCACTACAGTGCCGTCGCGAGATAGCGTGCAGGTAGAGGAATTGTTAGGCATAAACAACTCCCACTGGTTCTCACCCCGGAGGGTGCGGTAGTTGTAGCCTTCAGGGTTAGGCTGACGGTTGACATCGGTATTGAGGAATGTGACTCGGTCAGTGCGAGAATAGATCCGAATTTTCAGGGTGCTATCAGGACTTTCGGGATCCCCAGTGCGATATACATTACTGGCATAGGCGACCCCCTCGCAGTAAGCAATAGTGAAATCTGCCCCAGCAGAATGAGTCATCGCGGCTAGGCTGGCCAACGCCCCAACTATGACAGCAGACCCGACAAAATACGTCTTAGAGCCATGATGCATTTCGATCTCAGGTTCTCCGAAAGTGCTATTTAGAAACTTGGCGGATGAAATTCGCCTGTTACATTATCACTCCTTGCGGTATTCAAGCAAGCCCGCTGTACAGCCAGGAAAAATCTATAGCTGTGTAAACTCCTTTGCTTTAACTGATCGCCTCGTAGGCTGAGATCGGCCAAGTAGTTTAGGCATTGTGTTTAGCTTGCCCTCAAGGTTTAATCTATCGAATGGTGCAGCTCGATAGACCACAATGGAGAGGAAGGAACCTATGTCGTGGCTAAGACAGCGTGGCTATGGCTGGCTCGGCATACTGGCAATGTTGGGGTGTCTCGTCATCGGTGGAGGAGTCAGTCATTCTTCTCTAACCCTGGCCCAACCACCTCCGCTAACTTTTTCTGATCCAACCCAATATCCTGCTCAACAAGCCCCTAGCGAAGGTTATTTACCCGTAGCCGAGTGGTCGGGGCGGTTGATTTTACCGGATCGGGCCGCCGCTGAAGCCGACGATATGGACTGGGTGTGGGTGGAAATTTACACCAGCCCCAACCCAGCGCTGGTGGGTCAGCGGGTGCGCCTTCAGTGGCAAGGGTCCCCAGAGATCCGTGACTTTCTGGCTCTGGTGACGCGAGGCATCGAGTTTGACGAGGCGGCCAACGCCAGCCTCCAAAAGGGCATTGTGCACCCCACCCGGTTGAATGGATGGGCCAAGGTGGGGCCACTCCAGTCCTTAGCGGGCACTCGCCCCCAGGATGACATGATTGTCGCGTTGCCCAGTGTCATCCTCCAGCCATCGGGCCAGGAACCGGTGCTTAAGATTGATGCCAGCCCGATTCAAATTCCTGAGCGCTTTTACGGCCTGGTTAAGGTGTTGGGGCCAGCGGCGAACCAACCTGCCCCGGAGGTTTGTCCGGGGCGGCAGGTTTGCCCCAGCGACTATCAGCAGGTGCAGCACTACAACCCAGCCAGCCAGGCGTTTGATGGCCGCATTGAAACCGTGCGGATTCCCCAGGTGCCCCCGGCGAAAACGGGGGTGTTTCAGTCTACCCCCCAAGATCTGGCCAAGTCCGCCACTGGGCAGGCCGGGTGGTATCTCTACGGGGCCAAGAATACGGAGGGAACCTTTGTGGTGTGGGCGATCGCCCGCGTCAGCTGTTCCAACTCCAGCCCCAAAAGACCGTTCTAGGCACTAACAACGGCCTCAACTACATCAACTTTGACAACTGGCGCTATACCCCGGATCGCAAGGGCACCATCCAATCAGTGCTGGTCAAATCCGACGGTAAGGCGGGGCTGTCACCGGCCTGGGGCGTGGGCGACCAAATGCTGGTAATGCATCTGTTTGGCGGCATTGGTGGCGAACTGGCCGAGCCGCGATCGGTACCGGGCACAGTAACCGGACACTTTGCCTTTGGCCTGGGTGAGGTGGTGCGCGATCCCTTTACCCAGGAGCTCCGCTTACAGGTCATCTATGATCAGGTTTACTCCCACAACCCCAACGGCATTGTTTCTGGCAGAACGCTGTGGGCCGAATATACCGGCAATCTGCAGCGGGGCTGGCTGGGCACACGACCCATTTCCGACGTACTGGTCAATATTCCCGCCCTCAGCCACACTTACGAGCTGGGCGACCTCACCTTCTCCCCTCTAAATGAGCTGCATCGGCAACTGGTCGTGATGATGGCCCGCTACCGTACCGGAGATGGTACTGGGGCGGCTATTGTCACCCCGGCTCAGTCCTGCGTGCAGGATTCCAGCCAGGCCTTGTATGAAACCATTCAGACCCTGCACAATCAAGTCAGTGGGTCTGCCCCGGCCCAGGCGTGGCTGGCCGACCATCCCAACGATCCGCAAACGCTGTTGTTTCAAGACTTAGTTAGCCTGGGGCAACGTCTGCAAGGGCAACTGGTGCCCCTGGGCATTGCCCGCCCCGACTGGCGCGACAATGCCACCGTACTCACCGGCATTGAGCCACACGATACCCCCCAAGAACGCCGCCTGTTCAGCAATGAAACTACCCTGTTAACAATCTGTTGAGCTGGCGAACAGTTATCCCCCGCGTGGCCCACGACAATATTGCCGCTATTTTGCTTAAACACGGTGGCGAACTGTGGTTTTTGCGCACCAACCAGGTCGGCGGGGAAGATCCAACCATTCTGCCCCTGGCACCGACTCAATTGCTGGGCGATTTTGTGGTTATCCCCACGGCGTTTTCTCGGCTGATTGAATCGCTAAAACTTCCC
>JAAUUR010000118.1 GCA_012031045.1 Leptolyngbyaceae cyanobacterium SM2_5_2 | reverse complement strand
GCATGCATCAAAAAGTATTCGAGCCGCGCTATCGCTACTGGGCCGATACGTTGGGCTATCTTTGCTGGGCGGAGTTTCCGTCCTACGGCGCGAACTACAGCGATGCGGCTGTAAACGAACCAATCGTTCGCGAATGGATTGAAGTCGTGCAGCAATGCCGCAACCATCCGAGCGTGATCGGATGGTGCCCATTCAACGAGTCACCGCCGGCCGCGGGCGCGCTGCGGCTGGATGGCTGCTTGCGGAAGGCCGCACTCACAAGCGGCAGGCCTCCTCAATGTCCTGGATCTCTTTGGGCAGGGCCGCGCTAAGCACCTCGCAACCATCCTGGGTGACCAGCACGTTGTCTTCGATGCGGATCCCGATACCCTCTTGCGGCAGATACACGCCGGGCTCAATGGTGATCACCATTCCCGGCTGCAAGCGGCAGTGGGGGTCGTGAGCATCGTGGACCTCCATGCCCAGATGATGTCCAATGCCATGCGGGAAGTGCGCTGACAGGGCTTGCCGCCTTCGCCCAGGGGAATAGGCCGACTCCAATCGTTGGGGTCGGCGTAGCCCATCACGTGCAGAATGCGGATAGTGCGTTCTACCGCCTTGGGTGGGCCAATCAACAGATGGCGCACCTCCTCTCGCTGAGGCGTTGAGCTAAACGACTCTGTGGACGCAGGCGCGCCCGAAATGGGAGTTTGGAACATGATTTGAGCTTCCTTTGGTGTTGAGTAAAGGGCAGAGAGGAGGTAGAAGATAGGAAGTCAGAAGTCAGGAGATTAGAATTTGGAATCTAGGAGTTCAGAATCTAGCCAGTAGAGACTACCCCCTTCCGCCTTCTGCCCTTTGCCTTTTACCTTCTCCTCCCTTCCCCCGTGAACAAAACCCCAAACTCAAACCCCTGGCCACCCGGCGCGTCAGTATGCCATTCAGGGTGGCTAGGATATCATCACCAAAGCCCCCCGACTGCCGTGTACAGTCGCGGTGGGTTAGGTATCGGTAGGTGCTGAGAACACTTGCCGATGCCGCCAACAAGTCAAGTTTGGACGTGGGCTGCCAAGAAAATACAACTTGATGGGAAAGAATACGTGTATATTTTGCTGCTGTCAACCGTATTGGCAAAAAAACTTAGGCCGTACTAGCCGCCAGGCTGGCGAGGGTAAAACGATTTGGCTTTTCCCTCTTAGGGGAATAAGCTTGATCCAGCTATCCGAGTTAGCATAGCCCACACTTGGAGAATCCCCAGGGAGTTTTGAACCATGCCATCGACTCGTTTCGAGCCACTGACTCTTACCACCCCAAACTAATGCCCAGTGGCGTCACTCAGCCTCAGCCGTTTGACGTAGCCCGATCTCCCAACGAACACCTACCTGGGTTTGGCCCTGGCGTTCACTTATGACTTAGTGCAAGGTCACCCCGGTGCTATGAAACAGCAGCAAAGACAAAAAGAAATCCACCACAAACAGACCCACCCAGGTGGTGACCACGGCGGAGGTCGCCGCTCGGCCCACCGACCGGCTACAGGTGGTCGTTAGCCCCCAGGTGCAGCCTGCCAGGGCCACCATGGCACCAAACAGCACCGATTTCACAAGCACGGCAATCAGGTCATTGAGGATGAGCAGAGATCGCACCGAATCCAAGAACTGAGTGAAAGGAATTTGATAGAGATAGTGCGCGATCGCTGCCCCCGATAAAATGCCCAACACCAGCCCCAGCACCGTTAATACCGGCAGCATAATGCAGCAGGCCACCACCCTGGGCACCACCAAATAATCGACCGGGCAAGTACGCAGTAACTTCAGTGCATCAATCTGCTCGGTTACTTTCATACAGCCAATTTCAGCTGCAAAGGCCGTACCCACCTGTCCAGCTAAGATGGCGGCGGTAAGAATTGGCGCTAGCTCACGGCAAAAAGCCAGGGCAAAGGCTCCACCCAGGGCGTGGGTTGCGCCAAACCGCTCTAGTTCGCGGGCGGTTTGGATAGTAAAAATCATGCCAGCGAAGATATTCGTCATCAATACCGGCATCAACGCCCCTGGCCCAGCCGACACCATTTGCTCGATGGCGCGTTGGCGATGTACCCGCCCTCGCAAAATGCGCATCAGCACCTGACCGCCTAAAAAGCAGGCCATCAAGATGTGGTAAGCACAGGATTTTTGCCGTACAGCGAGATCCTTAGGCGCACCTACCATAGGCTCCGAACTGGTAAACGAGGAGTCTTCGGAAGACCAGTGCTGACTGTAGGAGGCTTTTACCATTGCTGAAATTACTCGCTGATCAAAAGGTAAGCAAAGGAACTGCTTAATAGGTAAACAGGGGGCTTGAGGTTGGTATACAACAACATTGGCCATTGGGCTGGGCGGCAAGTGCTCGCTCAAGCCGAGGACACCAGCACTTTTAGATAAAAGTATGGACGTATATCAGACTTAATCTTCTCCAAGTTAAGAGACAGGAAAGCCAGTTGCCCCAAATAATCGTCAAACCGTATCGACTACCTTACAAAAGTTTGCTGCGCTTCAAAGATTTCTATGGATAATTTTCAGATTGTTAACGAATACTAACAGGGTCGGCGGAAAGAATAGTTCAGGCGTATTGACATTTCGGCATGAAGTTAGTACACTTGTATCAACTCATTGTAAAACCCCCACATTTCCCCTTTGCCCCCGCCATGGATGCCAACGCTTTTAATGCTATTCAAGATAAGCTCCGCCGTCAGATTGAGGGTTTGCGGCAATCTGACGTAGATGTTCCTATTGACTGGCCTCCCACCAAGGGCGTTAGAACCCATCCTGTGGACGCCAGGCTTTCAACTCAGCGCGCAGACTTTCAATCCACTGTCGAAACTCTGCGGCAGCGGTCGAGTCAGACGGTTGTCGGCGCTATGGAGAATCGTCGGCATCGTAGCCCAGCGATGGCAGAGAGGCTACCCACTCTCGACCCTACCCTCTATCAACAGTGCCTGCAATCCCTTCAGGCGGGTACTGATATGCTGAACCAGCTCTCTCTGCAACAAGAGCAGGCCATTGTAGAGATGCAGCGGGTTCACGCTCAACTGGCCTACCTTGAACCTGTCTGGCTAGAGCAGTTTGGTGAAACCCTGCGGTATCCTCACCTGCTGTTTAAGAATGTTGGCTGTTTGGTGAGCGCCGACCTGGGATAAGGCCGGGAATATCATCCTTTCCCGCAAGGCCGTCGAACCTCTTCAGCCAGAACGGGAGGCTCAAAATCTGGCCGCCCATCTTCGCCATACCTATGGGGTTGCGCCTAGGGGTCGGTTTTTGGGTCTAACGGGGTTAGGGGTGGAATTGCAGACCCTCTGCCGTGAGCCCTTACAGGGGTTAACCCACCTTTGGTTGAAGATTTATCAAGGCTTGGGCTTTGCGGCTAAGCCTCCATCCAGGGCCTCTACCCAGCGGCGAGGTGGGGCATCCCGTCCCCTTTCAGTGGTGGAAGCGGTGCTGTGGGTGGGGGGTGGTGTAATTGCCCGTGCTGCCCTCAATCTGCTGTTGGCGGCCTTCCCTTCGCTGTGATGGTAGCTGTAATTAGCATTACGGTGGCTACAGCCTATGCCCTTTACCAAGCCACCCTCGCTGCTAAACCAGACTTAGCTGTGGCCAGTCGTTTGTTGCTGGCCTTGGGCGGTTTGGTTGTCGGCGGCGGCTTTGGCGGCTAGTGGTCAGATTGGTGCGTGTTATTCAACCGTCCTAACCAGCTCAATGTTCCTCTTCAGGAGATGACCTATGGTTTCTATGCCCCATTCCCCTGGCCCTACCTCGACTGGGCTCGTTAAACCCCTACTGGCTGGTGGCCTGATGCTGGTGATAGTTGGCCTGATCCAAAACGTAGGTGGCGTTAGGCAGTGGCTAGTTACAAATCAGCCTAGCCAGCCCCAAGACTGTGAAGCCATCATTCACAGCGATGCCCGCTTAAGCCGAGAACAATTGGCTAGTTTATTGACCATTCCCGAACGCGATCCCAAAGATGCTGTGCGCAAAATTGTCTCGGAACCCTACTGCCGGCTACCCCAACTGCAGGTGCGATCTGGCGTTGTGGCGGAACGAGAAGCTTATCCCCTCGCCTTTGACCCCAACACCCAATTGGTAATTCTTTACGAGAATGACGAATACGCCGGCTACCGATTCAGATTCCAGTGAGATGAGGCGTGATTTGCCCCTAGACGATGGGCAGTGCTCCTCCTGGTTGAGGGCTGGGCTAGCCCCCGTTAGGCTAGTCTGGCATCGGATCAGCGGCTCTCTCCAGCCTGACTTGGCCCAGCGCTGTCAGCAGGTTGGGCTCAGGCTCCTCCGCCTGGGATTGGTGGGGTTGCTGATTGGCTGCACTGAGCCAGGGGTGAAAAGGCATATTGTGTTACAGCAGTCCTGGGAGTTAGAGTCTGGCGATCGCATCGCTGGCCATCTGGTGACCGGTAGCCTGGGCGATATTTCCATTCGCGTCATTGGTGGCGAATTGGTGGCCCCCTTTTCGGGGCAGGTTGAACTGGCGGCCAAAGGCTTCAGCTCGCATATATTTTTCTACCCCAGAGGTTCCGGCCTATCTATTTCGCTACTGCGGGATCAGGCAACCCCAAGTCGGTTGGCGGCAGGTAGGCCAGTTGATGGGCCGGGGGCGTTACATTCACTTTGCCACCCTGCGCCGCCAGCCCGATGGAGCCTGGGCCATTGTCGAACCTTCTGACCGAGTTTTGGAACAGTCCCTGAAAACTCCGGCTATTAGAGTGCAGTTTTAGCGGGTTTGCGATCCTCAACACGTTTTTTCACTATGAAGCCTTCACCTCTGTTACTTACGGCTAATGCCCTACTAGCGATTTTTGGCGGTGCCCCGGCCAGAGCCGATGACATGGCCCTAAGCTTTGATCTGCCCACCATCGCCCGTCCAGAACCACCTGCTGCCGCTAAAGCCGAGAGCACTCCAGCCCCCCTTGGCGATGCCCCCCAACCCTTACCCATCCCCAAGGGCGCGGGCAGCCCACCGATGCGCTTTCATTCGCCCCAGCAGTTGCCCAGCCAGGTTTATCGGCAAGCCGTTGCCGTAGCCCTCAACGAGGGAGCCACGCCCGCCTCTATCCTGCCGCCAGCTCCCCCCCAGTTAGCCGCCAATCCGGTGATGGCGGCAATGGAGCCAGCATCCGCCGCCGCCAGCCTCAGCCCTCTTCAACCATCAACCCCACCGGAGCCAGAAAAAGAGGTCATTGCCCTGAGTTTTGAGGTTGTTCCCCTACCGGCGGCCATCGTTGCCGAGGCTCCACCGCCCGCCTCTGCCGAAGACCTGCTGCTTAGCCTGTTTGAGGGCGATAGTGATTCTTTAGTGGCCAGAGCTGTAGGCAGTGCAGAAGGCACCCGCACCCCCTCTGGCGGCATTACAGCCGCTTACTTTGGCCATACCGACCCTGGCAACCAGGTTTGGAACATGGGGACGTTTTCCTACCAGCATGGGGCAACCTCCGCCGTGGAGGCAGACCAAAAGCAATTGCAGCGCCTTAGGTCTCAAAGCGAGGTGCTGCGTAAGCGAGCCTTAAGCCACGGGTTGACCTTAACCCTAGAAGAAACTCTGAATGGCATCGACCTGGCCAACCAATCTCCCAGGGCCGCCATTGGGCGGGTCGGCTACATTGAGCGGTTGGCCGAAGCCAAGTTAGAAAAAGGCTTAACCGGACCTGATGCCATTATCGTGGCCAGAACTCGCTCCTACATCAACCCCGATACCGAGCGATGGAATGCCCCCGGCCTGGGGAACACCGAGGCCAACATCACTCGCGATCAACGACGACGAGCCCAGGCCATTGCCAAAGCCGTCGAAGCTTACCGCCAGCAACAACCCGATCTTGACCCAGCCACCTGGAGTTTAGGGCCACCTCTGGATCCAGCACTGGCGGCGGCAGCGTTGCCAAAATCCCCTCCTGAGGAGGTGGATGCGGCTGATGTGATCTTCCAGCTTTGGACGGACGGCAAAGAACCTGCACCAAGTCTTGCCGCTGAACCCATGCCAGAAACCGAGAACCAGCCCGAAGGCGATCTCGTTTCGGAAGCGGTTGATCGGTTGCTGGGGTTTAGCTCTAGGGCCACGTTCTCCAGAACCACAGACGCCCTCGCCGGAAGTTAGCCCAGCTGAGCAACCTCAGCCAACCGCAAGCTCGGCCTCTGGCGAACAACCCACCGATGCCATACCGCAGGCCGCTTCACCGGCGGAGAATGCTCAGGAATTGCCGCCCGCTGCTGCAACGGCAGCACTAGACACCTTCTCTGCGCCGGAGGTTCCTCAAGAGGCTCCAGCGCAACGACCAACCTGGGCTGAAGTGCGCGAGGCACATCAGGTTTCTGCTTGGCCTCTAGGTGAAGCCCACGTGAATAGCCCTGAATTTCCTACCTCGCAAGCAGGAAACCAAAGCGCTGAGCCACTGGTTCTACCCGGTCAGGAGGCTGAAAGCATGACCTCGGAAGCCCAAAACACCGCTGCCGGGGTTGATGAACCCTCAAGCCACCATGATGCAACGGCCAATATCCCTGCGGCCAATATCCCTGAACCCGAAGTTTCTATCCCGGCAGAGAACCTGGCAGAATCTCCCCTTGAGCTACCCTTGGCCGCAGAGGCCCAAACACCCGCGCCGCCAGCGTCCGAGATAGTTCAGCCCACTGTTGCAGAGCCCAAAACTGATGAACCCGCCTCCCCAGACTTGAGTACCGTGTCGGGGGCAACTCCAGACTCCATCTTGCACTTTCCCACCTCGCCTGCCGCCTTAGCAGACCCCTTTGTTGAGGAATCGTTTACCCAGAGTGACGATGATTTAATCTCTGATCAGCCCGCCTCCCTTGAGGGTGATGCAGCCTTACAGCCTGAGGAGGAGGCAGAGTTGCAACGCCTTGTCCCCAGAGCCAGGGTGCTACGACGTAGCCAACCCTGAGAAATGCCGCACAGTACTTCCTGGGTGAGTGAGGAATAGCCTGCTGGTAAGAATTTGTTGGCCTGTTCGCGTGCCTCTCACGCTTCAAAATCGCTGCACGGCGTTTCCTTGCCTGGCGAAGTACACATAGTCCCTAGAATCAACGGCTGGATAATCATTCGCGTACCTCCCTTGCTTCAGAAACGCTGTATCTTGTAAGCAATCAGTAGACAGAGCCTTTTTGGGCAAGGTAAAGTGGTACTGAGTACGATTTATGCTTTGCTTCTATGGAAACCTCAGCGCCGTCTGAAAGGCCAATCTCATCTTTGGAAGATGCGCTTGAGCGTTGTCAGGCCTTGGGTATGCGCTTGAGCCGCCAGCGGCGATACATTCTAGAACTGCTGTGGCAGCAAGAGGGCCACCTGTCAGCCCGAGAAATTTACCATCGCCTTAATCAACAGGGCCGTGAAATTGGCCATACCTCGGTCTATCAAAATCTAGACGCCCTTTCTGAACAGGGCATTATTGAGTGTTTAGAAAGGGCCGATGGTCGCCTTTATGGCCACGCCAGTGCCTCACACAGCCATGTAAATTGCCTCGATACCAACGAAATTTTGGATATTCAAGTAGTTCTGCCCCCAGAGCTGATCCAGCAAATTGAAGCTCAAACAGGGGTCATAATTACTGACTACCGGATTGACTTTTTTGGCACCAAAGCGGCTCCTGTTTAAAGCCCAGAATTGCGAGCGCCCTGGTTCATCCCCAGGTCTATCGCAAAATACGAGAGGTTTTTGAAGCCTGATCCGGAAACCAGCTTACCACCCCAGTAATACTGAAACAGGTCAATGCAACGAGCTGTTCGGCTGTTTGGCGTAGGTATCTAGCTTGCATACCTTTGCCTGGGCGGCATGACTAGCTAGGGCTAAGAAGTTGACCTTGGCTTCTGGCCATAGGGCTTGTATATGTTTACTCTGGTTAAGGTTTTATGAAACGGCATCTATTATCGATTGGTTTTGTGGGCTTGAGCTTGGTGTCCCTATCGTTACCGGCCATGGCACGCCCTGAAATTGCCAGCGGCGACCAGTTACTCGAAACAGACGTAGCCGGTTGCCTGAGTTTGGCCGATCAATACATCGCTGAACTTGGAGTTGAATCTGACCAGGGCAGTATTGACCGAACCGGCTATTTTGAGGATGGGTCTTTCCGCATCCTTTGCTATGGGGCTGGAGAAGCGAGTCTGGCCATTGTGTTTGCCACCCATAACGAATCCCTAGAGGTAGCCGCCAACTTCATCCAAATGACCCTGGCGGAACTGGCTCGTGGCCAGTCCGTATCCCAGCAACCTGACCAGGCTCAGCCAGCGGCTAATCCCTAGAATGCTAGCCAAAAATTCCCGTTTCTAGGCGTTCATCCAACTGAACACTAGGCAACCGTTGCTGTTCGTGTAGTCAACCTGGCCCGGCAAGAGCGATAGGCTCACGCTAGGCCAGGTCTTTTTTGCGCCCGCACTTAAAGCAACCACTCTGCAATCAGCGCAATCAGCGCTTTTGCCGCGAAGACTAATCCTCTGGCAACCCGCTACCCTTGCCCCCATCCCAAGCCCCCACCCATTTAGGCACGAACTGTACCCCACCAACCCAGGAACTCCAATGGCCATCGCTTGATTTATTAGTATATACGAACTATAATAAGACACCAGGCATCAAACATGTGTAGTTATGAATAGTCCGTACAGGGTGGCCCAACCCAGGGTGGGCCATTATTTAGGTTGGATTGTTGTCCTCAGTGTAGGGTTTGGGTTAATGGCAGATCTGCTCAAAGCTGCGCCCAGGGTAGTCGCTGAAGACAAGGCCGCTGCTGCCGCTGCTGCAGAAGCGGCCAATCCCTGGCAGCAGGGAGCCTCCTTTCCGGTTGAGCAATTTACGGCCTACACGTCTCCCTTTGGCTATCGGCAGCATCCCATGGGAGGGCATCGCTTCCACTACGGGCTGGATCTTGCCGCTCCCCTCGGCAGCTATATCCGGAGTTGGTGGGATGGCAAAGTCGTGAAAGTAGATAGCGACGGCGCTTGCGGCACCTATGTTCTAATTAAGTCCGGCGACTGGAGCCACGTGTACTGCCACATGCAAGGGCATATTGTCGTGGAAAAAGAAGGAGGGCGAGTCATGGTAGACCGGGCTGGAGGGCTTGAAATTCGCCAGGGGCAATCCGTTAAGGCCGGTCAGCGGATTGGCCGAGTTGGTATGACTGGCGCTACCACAGGCCCGCACCTGCACTGGGGGCTGAAGTACCAGGGAGCCTGGGTTGACCCTGCCCTGGTCATTAAAGCGATGTATCGTGAGCAGCAACTTTAGCATTGGCTGGGTTGCAAACTCGTCCCTCGACCAGGCCAATCTAGTACTCTACGGCGGCAGTAGCGCACTCATTCGCTAGGACAGAAAACTTTATTCAATCTAAGTTTCCTATGCTGTCTGATCCGCGCGAACATAGCTCTACGGCCTTTCTACTTCTGCCTTTCTGTACCAGTTGCGAGACAGCTTAGAAACCGTACAATGGGTTGGCTGGATGGAAGGATGCTATGGCTAGTGAGTTTACGATTGGCGATCGCGTGCGGCTAATCAGCCTACCCCCTTACCTCAAAACCGCTGACCCCATGCCTATGTTGCGGCCCGCCGATACCCTCCAATTGGTGATGAAGGGATAGTGCTTGACCGCCGCCCTAGAGGATACTGGGGTATTCGTTTTGAGTGTGGGGCTTTTTTTGCTAGATGCCCAATTTTTGAGCAAAATCAATGGCGCTACAACCGAGTAGTGGTGGTAATGACGCGCCATTAGTATTTCAGCTCAGATCTCCGATTTTTCAAAAAATCGGAGATCTAGATCCCGGCAAAGCTCTAGATTCCAGGGTTCTCAAAGAACCCTGGAATCTGACTCAGCGTTGGGCTCTGTTAGCGCGCCGCCCAACCTACAAATTTTGGGGTAGAAAATCTGTGTCTAACACCTGTTGCACAGTGTAAGGACACGCTTCACAAAATCCATCCACCGCTAACCCTGTTTCGTCTGCCGCTTGGTTGCGGGCTTCGCGATAGCAACTTTCCCAAATGTCTAGCAGATAGGGATTTAGGCTTGGCGAATCGGTCAAATCTCGGTTAACCCGACGGCGATGTTCTCGTAGGCTGCTTTTCCAACTGCCGCTGCGCTGGTGGGGTTGGTATTGCCATTTTAGTAAATGCAACAAGATGACGATCAGGTTACTTTCTAACCGTCGGCGCTCCCGCCTGGACATATCGGCCACTTCTTCAATTAGGTTTTCCCAATCAACCTGGCCAAAATCTTGGGCTTTGAGCTGAGCTACAGTTTGCTCGACCCAAGCGACATAATCTTGGCTATACAGGCTGGTTTGTGACCTTTGCCGTTCAGCCACCATCTGACGGCCTCCTGAAATTGGGGTTGGTGTCTATCCTAGCGTGGCGGCGCAGAGACCTGCGGTTTCAAGAAACTTAGAAACCGGAGTTTTAGTAAGATCCAATGCTTTAGACCCCACAGCTCGACCGATCTCACAACAGCCTACAGGTTTCATGCCCAACCTAAAAAGCCTCTCCCTTGAACCCAACGACGGGAAAAAAGGAGAGGCCACAAGAGCCTTAAACAAAGCTCAATAAAACGACTGCGACCTAAGCCTCAGCAGAGTTATCTTCTTGGCCACGCTTACGCAGAGCCGCTACACCCATGCCAATTAGGCCAGGGAGTAGTGCCGGGGTAGGGATGGGGTTTGGATCTGGTTGGTCAGGAGCAGCACCTGCTTCTAAATCCACTGCAACATAGACGGCACTTAGAGCATCGTTTGTAGCGCCGGTTGTCAAATTCAAGGTGTTGCTCCCAGGGGTCAAGAGGCCAGTAACATCGTAGTTTTTGATGTCCCATAATCCTCCATTGCTGGGACCACCGGGGCCTCTGGGTACTGAATTCCCTTGGAAGACGGCACCAGACGGGGCAATAATAGCACCGTTAACAACAAGGGCATCGTCTGGGAAGGTTTGCCCATCAGAAACACCAAGGTTTATAAAAGCGTCTCCTCCATCGTAATTTATGCCGGCAAGTGTAACATCCCAACCATCTGGATTAAACGGATTGGAAAAATTAGCATCGTTACCATGAAACAAAAGAACATCACGATTATTAGAAGTATTCCCATCATCAAAGAATACTAGTAGTGAAGCTCCATTGATTTCCACACCAGGCTTGATAAAATTAGCAAGGGAATAAATACCATTGCCAGTTACCAAGCTAGTTATATCTGAACGATAAGCTTGACCATTGTCAAAGCCCCAAAAATTATCATCCGAAAATCCAATATTTGCACCCGCAATATTGGTAGCATTGAAAGAAACATTTGAATTGGCATTCGGATCGTTAGAGTTAGTTGGCCCATGCCAATAGAGAAGGGCCTTATTAACTTTTCCTGTTACTCCGCTTAGGTCAATTGAGCCAGTACCAATTCCACGCATTCCGCCATACCCAGCGGATGTCCAATCAGTATTGAAAATCGTTTCTGAAAAAGTTAGTTGAGCCGCAAAGCTGGGCGAAGAAGCTGAAATAAAAGTTCCAAAACTAGCCGACAGTGTAATTGCGAGCTTTATCAAATTTCTTTCTTTCTTTTTGCATCGTTCTTCTCCAAAGTTAGCGCAAAAAGTGAATGTTGAGCAGAAACATACAGGTTAAACCTGCTCTGTCAGTCGATAACCTTAAATAGTTACCGGTCTCAAAACGCCCTGATTCTGTGGAGATGCCCGTTTCTGATTCCGTTGCTGTAGCAGATGCAAGTGAGAAACCAGCGTTTCAGGTTTTCTACGGTTATCTTAGGCGGGCGACGTGGCTAGAGCCAGTAGGTTCCCTGTGAACATACGGAAACTTAAATAGGCAGTCTTAGTATAAATTCATCTTGAGCTTAGAACGAACTACACGGACAAGTTCCTCAGTTCCGCAAGCGGGCAGCGGGAAACATACTCACCCATATAGCTCAGAACAGGCTGGCAGCCTGATTTTTGGTTCGCTACCTAGAGAACTACACACATTGATTTTTCGCGGATGCCGCAGGCCACCCCATCGGCCTGGAGCCGCTTGGTGGTCTGCCCCGCAGGCTAGATTTGCCCATCTGCCGCGAGTTCAGCACGTAGCAAAACTCCCCCTGCTTGAGGGCGTTGTAAAACACTTCGTCGGCCTCGCGAAAGACGTAGGTAGGGGCGTCTTTTTCTAGACTGCCGACGACCTGGTAGCGGGGGGCTGAGCTAGACATGGGGGCTGGGGGCTGGTTGTGTTAAGGCAGGGTCAGCAAGACTATAGCTATGATAGGTGCGTTTACGGCCTGTG
>JAAUUR010000117.1 GCA_012031045.1 Leptolyngbyaceae cyanobacterium SM2_5_2 | reverse complement strand
CTGAGCGACCCACCCCTACCCCTCCCCAGGAGCGACCCACCCCTGCCCCTCCTGGGAGGGGCAGGGGTGGCACCTGACACCTGACACTCCTCGCCTAAAACTCCACCCCCACCTGTGCCGTCACCGTCAGCGGTGCCCCCGGATTGGCAAACTGGAACTCATCTGCAGCCGTGAAGTAGTTGATGTCGAACAAGTTTTCCACGTTAATTTGTGCCCGCCAGTTGTTGCGGCGGTAAAACAACGCCGCATCGGTACGGAAGTAGCTGGGGACGGTGAAGGTATTATCCAGATCGCCGGGGCGCTGGTCGAGATAGAACAGGCCCAGGCCAAAGCCTAGCCCCTGTAGGTTGCCGGCCTGGATCTCGTAGGTCGTCCACAGGCTGAACTGGTTGCCGGGCACGTTGGCGAGCTGGTTGCCAACAACGTCGGTATTATCCTGGCTGACGAAGGCATCCAGAAGAGTATAGTTGGCGGTTATGTTCCACCCCGGTAAAATTTCGCCCCCCAACCCCAGTTCAAAACCTCGGCTGGCCACCTCGCCAGCTTGCACCGAAAAGAACGGATCGTTAGGGTCTGGGGTCTCCACATTCTGGCGGCGAATGTCAAAGAGCGCCAGGTTGAAACTGAGAGTATCCGTCACATCGGCTTTGACGCCCACTTCAAACTGTCGGCCCCGCTCTGGCTCAAAGCGGGAGTCATCGGCGTTGCGGTTGGTGCCAAAGGGGGGCTCAAAGGAGGTGGTGTAGGAGGCGTAGAGCGACACCGGCTCAATGGGCTCGTACACCAGGCCAATGCGAGGGGAAAAGGCACTGTCGGACTGGGTAAATTCGGCTCTCTCTTCGCCTACCGATTGGGTGGAACGAAACTGATCAACCGTGTCGTAACGCAGACCAGCCAGCAGTTTTAGGTTAGGCAAGAGGTCGATTTGATCTTGCAGATAAATGCCCCAGGTTCTGACGGTATCATCCCTAAAAAATTCGGGATTGATCGGGTAAGGAATGCCAATGTACACCGGGTTGAACACATCAATAGAGGGGTAGGCATTACTGAACTGAAATTCAGGCTGCTCCAGCGTGTTGCGATACTCCACACCGGCCAAAACCCGATGCTGAATGGAGCCTGTGTTAAAACGCTCCACAGCTTCTACATTGGTAAAAAGCGTTGATAGTTGCCGCCCGCAAAATATTCGGTGCGCTCCACCAGGCCGGTGGTTTCATCAAAGAAGCTGTAGAGCGGCGCATAGCGCTGGGGGCTGTATTGCAGGTACTGCGTGTTGTGGCGAATCGACCAGGCATCGCTAAAGTTGTGGTTGAAGCGGTAGCCCACGGAAAATTGATCCTGGGAAAATTCGCCAAAGTCTTCGCCCACAAAGCGGCTGCGAGGCACATCCACCGGGCCATCTGCCGTAAAGGGGATGCCCCCCGTCAATGGTTTCGCGGTTGTAGGCGTACTGCCCGTAGAAATTGAGGGAGGTATCTGGCCCCAGATCCCAGGTGAGAGTAGGAGAGGCGATCAGCCGCTGGCCATCCACAAAATCGCGGAAACTGCCGAAGTTTTCGTAGGCTACATTCAAGCGGTACCGCACTGAGCCCGTAGCATTCAGCGGCCCTGACACATCCACATCGCCCCGATAGGTGCTGAAACTGCCCACCGTTGCATCCAGGCCATAAAAGGGCTCGCCCAGGGGCTGCTTTGACACCAGGTTGATAATGCCACCCGGATCACCCTGGCCAAACAGCACCGACGCTGGCCCGCGCAAAATTTCCACCCGCTCAATGTCGTTGGTGTCGAGGGGAGCCAGGGAGAAGAACTCAATGCCATCGCGAAATACTCCTTCTTCCACCGGAAAGCCGCGAATTAAAAAACCTGGGCCAAATACGCTGGTGCCTCGGCCTCCGCGAGATACCACGCTAGCGGCGGTTTCCAGAGCATTACCTAGCTCCGTCGCATTGCGGCCTTCAATCACCGCGCGGGGAGTCACCTGAATCGACTGGGGAATATCCCGCAGAGGTGTATCGGTGCGGGTGGCGGTGCTGGAACTATGGGGAGCAAAGCCCTCATCACCGGTACCTGTAACGCCAATCCGCAGGGCTTCATCCTCGCCATCGGCCAGCCCCAGCCCTGGCCCAATGCCCAGCACCAGCCCCGTTGCGGCGGTGTTGATGTCTACCCTCGGTGGCCCATCGTTGCCGGTGATGGCAACCCGCACTCGGTTGCCCGGTTCATTGGTCACACTCACTAATGCAATGCTCTCGGCGGGGTCAAACTGCTCGAAGCTCTCCCCCCCCGGTAGGGCCAGTACCGCATTGGGAATTTCAGCAACCAGGGCATTGCCTACAACTTCAATAGTTGGCTCCCCCAGCGACCCGTCGGCAGCCAGCACCAGGCGTAGCCCCTCACCCCCTGGCTCTAGCCGCACGCCAGTAATCTGCGTTGCGGCTTGGGCTACGTTGAGATCTGCCGCCTGGCTGCTGGGTTGGGCTGTTTCTATCACAGACCGTGCGGTTTCCGCCTGAGCCGCTGTTGGCCATAATGCCAGCCATCCCGCCAGCAGCACTAACCCCTGCAATCTAACGACCATCACACCACCTGCTGAATAGTTGAGAATAACGTCCTGGAGAGTAAGGCCCAGGACAATTAGGAATACTTCTCAAGAGAATACAAGCCGGTGAGAGCCGCTAAAGCGAGGAATGATCCCTGGGCGGAGTTTTTGCGATCGCCCCCCGGAGTTTTTCCGCTGGCTCTACTCAAACACAGGGGACCAAAGTTCGGAGACAGGCACTTCCCAGCCTGGCAGCAGGTCTGCCACTTTGAGAATGTCGCCATCCTGCAACTGTTCCGGTGTCTGATTGAGGCGATGAATTTCAATCGTGCGATCCTCCGGATTCACCAATAGCCCCACGACAGTGCCCTGGGCTAAAAACTCATGAATTCGGCTGCGTAGCTCATCCAGGCTGTCCGTCGGCGATTTTACCTCAACCATCAAATCTGGCGGAATGGTGGCATAGCCGCGCGGCGCACGGGGCAAGCGCTCTGCCCGAATAAACGAAACATCTGGAGCGCGGGTATTAGCCAGGCTAAAGCCAGCGCTAGATCCGGTTACTCGTCCTAGTTGGCGGGGTTCAACCCAATTCCACAGCTTGCCGCCAACTCGAAAAGCCACCTCATCCGACTCATAGCCCGAAGGACTCATGACAATGACTTTCCCATCGACTAACTCCAACCGATAGTCTGGGTGCTGAGCCTGTAGGCTTTCCAAATCTTTGACAGTAAGAAGCATCGTATCTTCATCAGTTGTCGCCCCATACCTATTATGGGGCAGAGCCTGCCTGTAAATGCCTAGGGGCCAAAATATCCACGGGTCTAGCTATGGCAAGCAAGCCTCAATGTCATCAAGAATTTGCAGCGCCGCTAGAATACTTCGCCCAGCCGTCCACACCTCGACATCAACATTACAGAGGCGATCTTGCTGCACCGCTTGGAGCTGCGACCAGACTGGATCCTGGCTAAAGGCGATTTTAGTAGCCTGACTTACTGCCGGGGAATCGGTAATAAGAAATACGAGATCGCCGTCCAGGCTGGCCAAATCTTCGCGAGAGAGACTAAGGGCAAATCGCCGCTGACTAACCTGGGCAGGGTTACGGGCAAAGCCGACATCGTTAAGCACTGAACCAGAAAAGCTGCTTGTTGTGTAGGTAATAATGCGATCGTCGTAGGGAATAATGACCGAAACTTGGATGTCTTGAGGATTGTCAATTTGCCCTTGAAGCGCTTGTATCCGTTGCTGATAGGTTTCCAACAGGATCTCAGCCTGGTCGGCTTTTCCTAACACCTTGGCATAGAGCTGAAAATGGTCTTGCCAATCGCCAAAACGTCCATTCTCTTCGCTTAGAACCGTTGGGGCAATTTGAGACAAGGCTCGATAGGTTTTCCCGGCACTGATTTTGGTTCCTAAAATCAAATCGGGCTTAAGTTGTAGGATGGCTTCGAGATTAGACTGGTTGGCGTCACCAACCAAGGTAATGCCAGCGGTTACTTCTCCTAAATATTGCGGCAGGCCACCATAGGCACTGGCCCCAATTGGTTTAATCTGCAGGGCTATGGCCGCATCAAGGGCTGCATTATCCAAGACGACCACCCGCTCTGGTGTTGTAGGTACTGCGGTTTGCCCCATGGCATGGTCAATCAGGCGGGAGGTCGGATCCGAAGGAGCCGAAGGAGCTAGGGTTGGACGACACCCCACTATCAATCCGCTGAGCAGGGTAAAGGTAACTAACTTCATAGCGATGCCTAAAATTCAACCTGGTAGCGCAAGCTCACGGTAGCGCCTGGGGCCGCAAATCGGCGGGCTTCGGTAGCCCCAATGCGCTCTTGGGAACTAACGGGCAGATATTGGCTGTTGAGTAAATTCTCAACTCCCAGGGTGAGTTGCCCTGCTCCTAGTCTTAAACTGCTAACCCAGTCTAAGGTGACATAGCCCTGCACAGTGAAGCCATCGACCCGATCATTAAACGCCCGGTTGCGACCACCTACCGCTAAAAGTTGGAGGCGGTTTGTCCAGGTTGAAGTCGTATCATTCTCAACGTATAGCCCTAGCTTGTAGGGCTGTACCTGTACAGAGCTAAGGGCCAAAAACTCGCCATCATTGTTGGCGTCATTGTTCTCCCTCATTCCATCCAAATATTCCTCCCAGTCGCCAGGTTTGGCTGGGTTGCCAATCCACGGTGGCTTCTACCCCGTAGTTACGTTGGGGAGCACGCACCAATTGAGTAAATCCATCTGAACCAACCCGTAGAGCACTGCCCAACTCAGACTGACTATAAAACCCGGCTAAACTCAGCTGTACTTGCTCAAACTCTGCTCGTGCACCTACCTCAAAACTGGTTGACAGCCTGGGGGCTTAAAAATAAATCAGTATCGATATCAAACCCTGGATCAACCAAGGATAGGGCCAGCCCCAAATCTGGAATAGAAAAGCCCTGGGCAAAACTGGCAAATAAACTGACTTCAGAAATCGGCTGATAGATGACCCCTGCATTAAAACTGATGTCGTCAGCATTACCGCTGCCGCCCTGCCGGGCTTTGGGGGGTTCGGCAAAGGCAATTTCATAGTCATCCACCGAGAAATTAAAGTTGTCGTAGCGGATGCCACCACTGATCTGCCACTGCTCGGTAATATCCCAGCGCAACTGCCCAAACAAACCCAGACTATTGAGATCGTACGGAGGGGTTTGATCTAGCACCTGCACCACATTCAAAGCTAGGCGCTCATCAAAGGCCGCAGGGTCAGACACCAGGAGGGGTCGATGGTTGCTTTCCTGGGAATAGTCAACCCCCCATAGCAGATTAGCCGCATTACCCAGAGGTGTATCCAGTTGCAGCCGGGTACCCCACTGAGAAAAGTCCAGGTTAGTTTGAAAAAGCTGTGGGAAAAAATCCGGCAGATTCAGCGGTCGGATATCTGCAAACGTTTGCGACAGTTGTAGATCGTGGTAGTAGGCTTGGGCGTCGAGCCTGGAACCCAGAACGTTGTCATGCTGGTAAGTCAGGTTAACCACATGGTTGATCTGACGAGGCGGTTCATCGTAATCAATAGGGCCGACCTCTAAGGCCCTGGCGGTTTGCAAGCCAGGGATAGCCAGAATGGCCGAGTCTGAAATAAAACGAGTGTCGAGGGCTTCACGGTAAAAGCCATAGCCCAGATTTAGGCGCTGCTCCTCAGTGAAATCAACCCGGAGCTTACCGGTAAGGCCCACACTGTCGGTATCAATGACGCCGGTTTCGGCAGGAATGCGATTGCCACGGGCATCGTACTGACTGTTATTGGCATCGTAGGCAAAGTCAAGCCGAATGCTAGCATTGTCACGAGTGTCTTCAGCCCCCAGTTGCACATTGTAGGCCAGGCTATCGCCCTGGAGGTTGCTCAAACTAGCCCCGGTGCCCAGGGCAACATTGTAAGCAGCATCGTCCCCACTGGGCGAGTGGGTGATGATATTAATAATGCCGCCAGCTGCGCCGTCACCGTAGAGAGAACTAGGCCCTCGCACTACCTCAATACGCTCAATGCTGGCGGGGTCGATTACGTTGAGTTCCGTTTCAAAACTACTGTTGGGGTTTTGAGGCACACCGTCAATTAAAATTAGGGGCCGCCTGCCTCGCAGGGAGAGGTTACGAATGCGGTTTTGCCGGATCGGTGGTCCCAGTCCAGGCACTAAGGTGCCAAGAATATCTGGCAGATTGTTGGTGAGTTGCTGCTGCCGTTCAATGGCTTCGCGGGGGATAACTGTTACCGATCGTGGCACATCCTGAAGAGGAGTTTCGGTGCGGGTGGCTGTTACCACCACTTGAATTGCCTCATTGGTTGGAACTTCTGCTGGTATTTCCCCAGGTTCCACACTAAGGATTAAGGCATTGGTTTGTGAGTTAGCTTGCACGTTCGGCGGCCCATCGGTACCGGTAATCGATACCCGGACACGACCATTCGACAGATCACTGACCTGCACCAGGGCAATTCCCTGGGTGGGGCTAAATTGTTCGGCGGTGGCGGCATCGGCTAGGTCAAGGGTGGCATTGGCAATTTCAAGAATCAAGGCATTGCCTTCAATGCGTCCCGGCTCTGGAGCCAGTGGCCCCTCGGCAACCAGTAAGATATTAATGCCGTTTTCAGTCTGCTCAATCTGCACGCCAGTAATCATGCTCGGTGACTGCACCCCAGATTGCCCAAATAGGCGAGATGTAGGCAGAGCAGTTGAAGATACAGCTTCAAGCTCTGGCCTAGTCTCAGCCCCATACACCGTAGTCACTGGGGCAAGTGCCATTCCCACTACCCCTATCCACCTTACCCATTGCTGCGTGCTTACCATTGCTGCTCACACCAATACATCTCTAATGAGAATTGTCAGCAATAAGCTTAGGGTATATGGACTTGTTTTTTGGCTACAGGCGGGATCAATTTCTATCACTGAACGGATTTTCTGGGCATTGTTAGAGATGGGGCAAGGTTCGCTGACCATTTCGCAACCTACACCCTACGATTTCAATCTAGACCTTCTATCAGGCCCAGTTCTCCAAAACTCTAGAAAGCCACTTTACCCCGACTGAGCTGATAAGCCTTTGGACTAATTCCATATTTCTTTTGAAAGCTTTGGCAAAGTATCCGGTGTGGCTGTACCCAACGACGTGGGCGACTTGCTGCACAGTCAATTGCCCATTTGAGAGTAAAGTTTGAGCCTGTTCTAGACGGAATTCCCGCAGGAAGCCAAATACAGTAGTACCAAAGACATGGCGGAAACCTTGCTTAAGCTTGAAGTCGTTCAACCCAACTTGGCGAGCTAATTCTAACAGCGAGGGAGGATGACTATACTGGCAAATAAGAATTTCCCTAGCTTGATAAATCCGCTCAATATCATCAGTTCTCAGAGTAATTGGGCAGGGTTGACTATAGGACGACCCTGCAAACTGAGCAAACTGAAGCGTGGACAGCTCTAATATTTTTCCTTCTAAATAAAGCTGCTTAAGAAACCCCTGATAGGGACACTTTAATATTTGACCTAGTACTCCATGCATTTCGGGGGTTGTCTTTCCTTGACTATAGAAGGATGATGCTATGCCTGTTTCAATTAGTGGTTTCAGGTCAGCAGGTACATGAAAAGCTGCGGTTAATCTTTGAATGAACTGAGGAGACAGGGCAAACCTTAGCCGTATAACCGGGGCATCAGTGAAGAAATGATCCACTTCACAACCGTCTTGAATGCATTCAAGATAATGCTGGCCTGGCGCTTCTAAATTTTCCTCAGTTAGTCCTAGATGTTGGTTTATTACAGTACCTATAATAAAAAAGCTCGATACCGGCCCCCAACTGGCAGTAGGAGCTTTGATCACAAGCTCCTCGGTAAAGTAAAGGTGATGAATATTAAGCCAGAAATCAGGTGTCCGAATCTCTTGCCACTGACCGCCGAAAAATGCATGGCGGAGTGTATGGCAGGCTTCACTGAAGTTGGCTTCTTTGACAAAGACAGTCGTATTAGGGCTGATATTCCAAATGTCTTCCAAATCCTCAGCTAAAAGAGTTCTTAACATGGTGAATAGCGCTCTAAGCCCTCCTACCCCGCACATACACCCCCGGATTCACCCCATACCGGCGGCGAAAGGCGGCGGCAAAGTGGCCCCGGCTGGTGAATCCTACCGCTTGGGCCGCTTCGATAACGCTAATATCACCGGATTCTAAAAGCTGGCGAGATCGCTCCATGCGGTGCTCATGCAGGTAGCCAAATACCGTGGTGCCAAACACCTGACGAAAGCCCACCTTGAGCTTATGGTCGTTGATGCCTACAGCGCGAGCTAGTTCTAGCAGCGAGGGTGGATGGGTCATTTGACGGCGTAACAGCTTGCTGGCGTAATGGATGCGTTCCACATCGTCAGGCTTCAAAGCCGGTGGGCCGGCTTGGGCAGGAGTCGTTCGCAGGTCTTCAATTAACAACGCCATTAGTTCCCATACTTTACTTTCCAGGTAGAGCCGCTGAGTCAGTCCCTGGAACGGGCTGCTCAGAATAGCCTGCACGGCCATTTGCATAGCCGCTGTTGGGGTACCAGAGCGCTCTAGATAAGGTTGGTCAAGGGGACGTAGCAAATCGAGAAGGGCAGCCTCGGCATGAGTCACGGCACCTATCCACTGTTGAAACCGAGCTGGCTCAATGTGCACATTCACGCTTACGACCCGGCGTTGCCCAGGCAAATACCATAAACCGGCTGGGGCTAGCCCACTACCGTATAGGGTGTAGTGCTGATGACGGCGGTTGCCGTTTTCAACCAACTCAAAGGTGTATTCCAGCGGATGGGGGAGATCGCGCTGGTTCACCTTCATATCCTCATGTAAGCAAACCTCCTCAATCATCAGCTCAACCCCGTCTCGCAACTCAATGGAGCGCTGCTGCCCTTGTCCAAAAGTGGAGGGATAAACATACACCCATTCAGCGCCATCATCAGTACAGACACTGGTAGCTGAATCGTTTAGCCAGTTTAAATAATCGGTGTGGGAGAGGGTAATGGCCATAGCCGACGTTGAAATAGCAGCACCGAAAAAAAGCAGGTGTGCGCCAGAAGGCGGTTATGCTGCCGCCCTCTGACACACACCCGGCAACCTGCATTTAAGGATTAAGATGCCAGAGAGAATAACAATAGTCTACTCCTAGTTAACACTAATTCTCAATACCTAGGTTGCAATAGCTGCCATCAATACCAAATTCTTGACGGTGTAGGGCATCACGGCAGAAAACTTCGGCGATGGCAAGGCCGGAGGGCTTTCGGAACACCAGCACGCGGGTGGGGTTGTCCTGCATCGGGTGCTCATTGTGGATCAGCAGGAAGTGGGTTTGGTGGCGATCGTAGTCGTCTTAGATTTCCTCGCTGAGGTCGCGCAGGGCGGGGGGGATGCCTTTGGAGACCATGTCGTTGCGCTTCCAGGGGAGCGGGCAGGCGATCACCACATACATCCGATGTTCGGAGGCGGTACCCACGATATCGATGCCCGACTGGCGGGACTGTTCAGCGCAGAAGAATTGTTCCCTGCTACTTAAGAGGGGTTAGAAAACTCAGATAGCTATCCAGAATAGCCGCCGCCGTCAAAGGACCTCGAATGGTGGATAAACGCGCATCCACAAAAAAGACTCGTCCTGCCTGCGATACTGGCAACTGCCCTAATAAAGGAACGTTGTGCCACTCTTGCTGTAGTTTTTGCCATCCCTGAGTATCGCTTTTTTCAGCATCATTCCAAGCGACGATAATAATAATATCAGTGTCTAATTGAGACAAAACCTCAAGCGAAATAGCAGGATTGTCAGACAAAACTGATTCTGTATTGACAAGTTCAAAGTTTAGTTGCTCAAGCAGTCTTGAAAATTCGCTGTCGTTGTAAGGATAAATCGCCTCAGATAAGTTTCCAGAGCTAATGAGTAATACTCGAGGATATTTTCTCACAACTAGAGCTAACTGATTATGAGCAGTCTCTATTTTAGCATCATAATCAGCCTTTATCTGGTGTGACAGTTCCTGCTTATTTAGGGATTTGCTAATAATCTCAATGTTGTGTTCCCAACCTCCTTTTTCATCATCGACTAATACCGTCGGTGCAATTTTAGACAATAGAGCATACTGACCCTGAGTACCCTGCCATTCCTCACCTAAAATTAGATCCGGCTGCAATTGAGCGATCGCTTCCAGGGAAGGGCTGTGGCGATCGCCCAAATTAACAGGTTGGCTATTGAGCTTGTTTCCTATATATGAAATTTGTTGTTCAGGGTTGATGAATTTAGGTTGTCGCAATAAATCACCCGTGAGATCAGCCGCCGCATACCCAGCTGGTTCTACTCCTAGTGAAAGCATTATATCTAAAATATATGGACTGAGGGCAACGATGGAGAGAGGTTGTCCGCAAATCTCTGTTTGCCCGGCATCGTGATTAATGCTGCGACAGTCTGGCGAAGTTGTGACGGCATTTTGCTGCTGGTTGCTTAAGGGAGATCGATGACTACAGCTCCAGCTAATCCACAACATCAGAAAAAGGAGCACAAAAGACTTAGAGATGCGATAACTAGCTGTCATCAATTTAATGGATTTACCAGGTAAATCGATAGGAAAGACTTAGGCTAATGCCTGAACCTGCAAAATTAAGTGGATCAAAGAAAGGAGCGATCGCTTGCGAATAAACTGGGAAATAAAGGGTGTTGAGAATATTATTAACTCCCACAATCACTTCTCCATGGCCTGTATCAATTTTACTCAAAAAGTCCAAGGTCACATAGGCATTAATAGGTGCACCATCAATGCCATCATTGAAGGCTCGACTGCGGTTGCCAGAGTAAAGTAGTTGCAGGCGATTTCGCCAGGCCGGTGTCGTTTGATTTTCGACATAGGCTGTCACCTTAAGCGGCGCAATCGTAAAGCTGTCAAAAGCGAGAAAAGTACCGTCGTTATCCTCATCGAACTCGCCTTCCTGCCACGAAACAGTGCTTCCCAAGGCCCAATTGGTGGCTGGTTGCCAATCTATCGTTCCTTCAATGCCATAGACTCGGCGAGGGGCACGCACAGTGCGTAGAAATCCATCATCAGGGTTGAAGACTAAATCAAAACCTGAGTCAGAATAACTAAAGAACCCTGCAAGAGAAGCCTGAAGATTAGTCCAGTTTCCTCTTACACCAAGTTCGTAATTATCAACACGTACTGGAGAGTTGATATCAACGGAATCTGGGAAACTGCTTACTGAACCTGGTGGTCTTCTGAGGGAACGACCAAGATCGGGGAAAGAAAATCCCTGCCCAAAGCTAGCAAATGTGCTTAAATTATTACAGCCTTTCCCATGCTAATGAGGTACGCTTAAGCTAAGATTAGCATTTTCAGGGAGACGAACCGAGTTGCGACCATACTCTCTTGACTTCCGCCAGAAAATTATCGATGTCTATGAAAAGGAGTCCCTTTCGCAACGGCGCTTAGCCAAACGTTTTGGGGTGGCTCCGAGTTTTATCCAGAAGCTCTTAACTCAGTATCGTAAAACGGGCTCTCTAGCGCCCAAAAAGCGGATTCAACAAACACCTACTAAATTGAATGACGCACAGCTAGAGTTGCTACAGCGATTGGTGGAGGAACATCATGATGCTACGTTAAAAGAGTTACAAGCATATTTAGAGAAAGAGGGCGGAGTTCACATCAGTCGCACGACCGTCGATCGAATGCTCAAGAAATTGAATATCACCGTTAAAAAAAACGTTTCACGCTGATGAGAAAGAAACTGAGCGTGTTCAAAAGCAGCGGGTAGAGTTTTGGCAACTGGTTCAAGGATTCCTAGCCGAGAACCTTATCTTCATTGATGAATCAGGAGTCAATCTAGCCTTGACTCGTGTGTATGCTCGTTCTCCTAAAGGCCAGAGAGCTCATGGGAAAAGACCACAGAAGCGAGGTAAACATGTTTCTATCATTAGTGCTCTGGGACTGCAAGGCATTGTGGCTCAAGTGAGTCTTCTCGGAGCCATTGATGGACTCACCTTTGAAGCTTTTATCGCGACAAATTAGTTCCTCATCTTTGGCCAGGGGCTTGCGTTATTCTTGACAATTGCTCTATTCATTTAGGTGAAGCGATTGAAGCATTGATTATCCAGGCAGGAGCGCAGCTGGGTTACTTGCCCCCCTATTCGCCAGATTTTTCCCCGACTTGAAAATTGACTTCTCAAAATAAAATCGATACTACGAGCGCTCCAAGCCAGAACTTA
>JAAUUR010000116.1 GCA_012031045.1 Leptolyngbyaceae cyanobacterium SM2_5_2 | reverse complement strand
CGATCCCTGTTCCCACTCCTGAGGCTGACTCCAGTGGTGAGCGCCGTCCTACTACGGCATCGCCTAATCAGTGGATGGTGGTGATGGATAAGATCCTGCTATTAGAGTAGCGATGGGGTGGGACACCGCCCACTCTACTTTTCACGCTATGACCACATGGCTCCAAAGTCTCCTACAGCGGATTTTGGAGCCCGAATGGCAGCGTTTTGCATCGCGCACCGAGAGACCCTGATGGAAGTGCCGAGGGTTTCTCGGTGTTTGCGTTAACACTTCACGGCAGAAAGATGGAAGAAAGATTTTACCGGCCAGAGAGATGATTCTCCGTCCTATAAGAAAGGTTTCCCCTATCAGGGAAACGGTTTGACCTGCTGGAAGAAAGGTTTCACCGGCCAGAGAAACGGTTTGACCTACTGGAAGAAAGGTTTACCCTGCTGAGGAAAGATATCACCCGCTGGAGGAAAGGTATCACCCGCTGAAAAATTATTTGCTGCCCTACTATTTCTAAAAGCCCAGTTTCTTTGTCATCGAGCTAACGGTATGACTTGCCTTTTAGTAGAGGAACCGGGTTTTACATACAGGAGCCACAATACAGGGTTCCTGCTACTCCTGACTCCTAACTCCTAACTCCTCCCTACCGCTTCATCGCCTGTGACCACGGCACCACCGCATCCCAGAAACGCCTGGGTAGATTCGTAGGGCAGCACCGTTGCGGCCAGGGATGATCTGTCCCGGTGGCCTGGGGCAGGTGCTGGAGATAATCATCCAAACGCTTTTGGGCACCGTCCTGGCGGCTGAGGCGGTTAATGCCTGAAGCCGCATCGCCAAACAGTACCAGGGTTGGCACCTGGAGAGATTCGATAGCGTGGGTATAGTCTTCTCGCCAGAAGCCAGCCAGGAAGGAATAGACGGCGTACCGACCAGCGGCATCGCTGGCGTCTTGCTGGAGTTGGTCGAGCCATTCGTGATCAATATCGGCCTCGTTGGCAAAGAGTTGGCGGCGCGAGAAGGAGTGCAGGAACGCTTCTCGCCGCGCATAACGAAAGAACCCTGACCCCACTGGGCCACTAAAGAGCAGATTCCACAGCAGCTTTTGGCGACGGGTAGGGGTTGGGGTGGTCATCAGTTGCCAGCCGGGGGGGCCGCTGAGCACCAGGGCCCTAACCCAATCTTGCATACCTGGCTGGGCCATGAGCTTAAGGCCAATCGGCAGGCTACCGCCCTGGACAATGGCCATCACCGGGGTTTGAACCACCTGGCGAATGAAGTAGGTGAGCTGTTCAGCCCAGTCGTTGGGGGTGTAGGCCATCCTGGGCTTATCACTATGGCCGCAGCCCAGCAAATCCGGGTTGTAGATGGCGTAGGCCCCGCTCTGGGCCGCTAGCCCTTGACAAAGCCGATGCCAGAACCAGCCCGCTAGCCCTACCCCCAGCGGATGAATGAGCAACAGGGGCGGATGACCCAATTCTGGATTCGAGGCCGCATAGTGCGCGTAAGCGCAGCGGTAGGTTTTCCAAACGTAAGTCTCACACTCAGCTGCAGCAGCCATAGAACTAATACTCATCTGTTTAGGACACGTTGGAACTCAGCGATTCCCTTAAAGCCATGATTTCCTTTCACCTTCCGTTCTGCCATCTGCCTTCCGCCTTCCGCCCTCTACCTTCCCTCATACCAGTTTGGCTTGGGTAAACAGCTTGGGCGGCAGGAGCCACAGCAGCGTGCCGCGTCCGTATTCTACCTGGGGCCAGGTTTCTACCTCAAATTCCAGACAGGCCATCGCTGCGGTGGGTACACGCACGTTGCCGCCCCCCATCAGGTAGGCTATAGTGTCTGACCAGGTAGGCTCATGCCCTACCAGCAGCAGTGATTCACAGCTATCGGGCTGTTGATGGATGAACTTGACCACCTGCTCTACATCCACCTCATAGAGGTCGTCAGTCACAGTGGTGGGGCAGGCCCAATTTCCGGCTTTTACGGCTAGCTCCAGAGTGGTGCGGGCTCTGACGGCAGACGAGGTAATGGCTAAATCAGGCACCTTATCCATTGCGGCCAGCAGCTTGCCCATCGCTTTGGCGGCTACAACCCCCCGCTCGGCTACGGGACGGTCGTGATCGCGGCTAAAGGTAGCATCCCAGTCTGATTTACCGTGGCGAAAAAAAATCAGGTATTTGGTCATGGCAACGGTAGGATTGGCCCCATTGAACAAGGCTAGGCGGGCTGAAGAATCGCCACCTGCACCTCCAGGTCGTTGTAGTCGTCCAGGCTGGCCTGGTCTTCAAACCCCAATTTGTAAAGGTTGCCATTGGCAAAGCGGGTGCGGGTTACTTTGAGCCCAAAGGCATCTTCCCAAGGGCCGTTAGGACTGGTGCGATGATCTCCATCAAAATAGTAGGTGATAATGCCCGTTTCCGCAGGGAACACAAACCAGCTGGTTGGCGTGTTGGTGGTCAACTCCTGACGAAGTTCTGAAGTAGGGGGCAGTTGGTTTTGGGGCCGAGGCCTGGCATTTTCCTTAAAAACTCGCAACCGTTGCCGAAACAGGGCATCACCGCCCGAAATGCGGTACCAAACTTGGTGACGAGTGCTTGGCTCGGTGGTGAATACCGAGTAAGCCGTTGCCTTTGGCATAACTACGGGGGCATACTCCTGCACCAAATCTCTCAGCGGCGGTGAGCCGGTGCTGCTGCTTTGCGCCCGGCTGTGCAAAGCCAGGGGAACAGCGATGAGAAGGGCGGCGATCGCCACGGCTAAAACACTGTAGAGAAAACTGCGGCGCTGCATAGGGCCTGCCAAGTAATAGAAGCTGCCCAAAGAATACCGCAGATTTTTGGATTGAGATGGCTATTTATGGGGAAAGGGGGAGAAAGAGCGGAAGGCAGAGGGCGGGAGACTGAAGGCGGAAACAGGTGCCGCAGGGTGGGTATGGTTTGTCCTTAGCAAAATGGTTTTGGTGGCCTTACCTCAATCCACCGATTCCAGCCGGGCGGTTTCTAAACTGCGGATGATGGCTAGTTGAAAGGGGTCTGTCCCTAAGGAATCCAGGTAAGGCTGACTCAACAGTCCTTCGGCTGAGCGGCTATTCAGCAAGTGGCGGTCAAAGAAGGCCAGGCTGAGTGCCTTTAAATAGGGTTGGGCCAGCTGTGGGTCTGGGCCGAGCAGGGTGCTGGGTAGGGGAATGGCCCCGGAGGTGGGGTTGCCATCTAGGAAAGAAAAGTGGGTGGCGTTTTCGACCGCGACCAGGTAGCGATCGCGGGTCGTGTAGCCCTTGATAGGGCTCAATTTGTTCGGGGATGGCGGGCACCACAATATCGGCCATAGAGGCCACAAACAGGGTTGGCACCGTCACTTCGGCTAGCCCTTCGGCCCCAAAGAAAAGCTGCGTGGGCGGGTTAATGGCAAATACCGCCCGAATGCGCGGATCCTGAAGCTGAAAGGGAGCTCTGGTTTCCAGATCGAGCATATCGCACTGGACGAGGAGAGACGGGTTGAGGGAGGGGCGATCGCGCTGGTCGAGAGCACAATTCTGTCGCAGTTGAGCAAAGTTAAACTCGGCTCCCGCCGCCGCCAGCACGGTAAAGCCGCCCAGGGAGTGGCCCAGCACGCCCACGTTATTGAGGTCTAGAGCGGCATAGCGGCGGTCGGTTTGGGCCAGGGTCGTCAGGGTATCGAGGGTGAGGGAGATATCCCTAGGCCGGCTGACCAGGGTAATAGGGTTGGGGGGACGGTCAACCCCGGCCAAAAACTGGGTGTACTTACGGTTGTCGTCATCATGCTGGGGTACGGCCACCGCGTAGCCATGGGAGGCCAGATGCCTGGCCACATAGACAAAGGCACCTCGCCCAGAGGCTACCCCGTGGGAAATGACCACCACCGGCACTGACTCCCCAGGGCGGGCAGACAGGGTATTTACCGCTGGGTAGTAAAGATCGAAGGGAATATCGCCCTCTCGGAGAGGGTTTTGGAAGGTGAGGGTTTCCACCTTCCAGGGGTATGGCCCCAGGGCCGTAGCATCAACGGTGCTAGCGGGCGGCGGCAGGGCAATGGCCTCAGCACTGCCCTGAGCCCGCAGAGCGGTCATCAAGACGGCACGGCTGGCAAAGAAGCGGCGATTTTCCTGGATGATTTGCTGGAGTAGACCGTAGTCAAGCTGGATGGTTTCCAGCGGAAAGGTTTGCATTACCTCCAGGGGGGTAATGCTGTCGCCCTCGGCAGCGGCGGCGATCAAGGCAGCCCGTAAGGCCTGCGAACCATTGGAGAAACTATCGGTCTGCACCACCTGCCCCATCCGACCCAGAAACCGTTCTCCCACTTGCCAGTAGGTGAATTGGGAGATGGTGACCAGATCTGCATCCAGTTCCCAGTTCAAAAACCGTTGCAGTTCTTCAAGTTGCGTTGTGCTGAGGCGGTTGGCAAAGGGGCGGAATCGCTCTGTAACGGTGCCATCTTTGGCCAACGCTGCTAGATCATCCACCCACAGGATGGGTTCAAAGGGGCCAACAAAAAACTCAATGCGCTCCGCTGCGTGGGCTGGGGGTAGAGCCAGGACCGTTATGGCCGCACCAAAGCCCACCAGCCCTCGCCAAATCTGGGTAAAACAAGAACCAAACAGCGGATGTAACACGGGCACAGGGCACCTAGCGGGAATAACCGCTTCTATTTTCGCAGAAAAGAATTAAGGTGATACCGTCAGGACGACGACTCTATGAGGGGGGCTAGAGAGTCTTTGGCAGGCTCAGGTGCGTCAGCCACGGGCTCAACCCCGTTGAGTTCCAGGCTTAGCTGCTGCACGCTGCCGTCCTCGGTGCCTTCTACAGGAGCAGAGTCAGTTTGAGAATTTTCTGCATCTGTCTCATCCTCTTTCTCCAGCCAGGGAGAATCGAAATGATGCCAGGGCAAGATCGGCTCGTTGGGCAGACTTTCGGTTAAAACCGTAATGTTGTTGACATCGGGCTTAGGCAGACAAACACGCTTTTCCGAGCCCTCTGAGTCTGCCTCAGCCTGCTCATCTTCAATAACCCGGAATGTTTCTAGTACGTCAGAGAATGCCATTAGCAAAACCCTAAAGAGACCTACATGACTGGCAGTTGCCCACCCCTGGCAACAAAGATGACTAGAATATGTACCAGCATGATAGCAGTTGTGCCCCAGATCGTATAAGCGGCATATTTCAAGCTTTGGGAAATATCCTCTAGCCTTTGTTTGTTGGCATTGTAAGTTTCTGCTAGGTTAACCAGCATTTGCAGTTGGTAGTCGCGGGCGGTAAGGGCCAGGTAGGTTTCTAGAAACTTTTGATCTTCCAGGTTGGGGGTTACCGCCACCTGCCGGGGCAGAAAAGCCCGCATCAGCAGCGAAAAGCTGACCAAAAACCCCAGCACCTCCGCCAGGCTAAACACGCTACCGCTAACCAGCAGCCGAGAAATGCTAAGGCTGGTTAGCAGTGCCCCGTTGGCCACAAAGAGGATGTTGAGCTTGGTGGTTAAAATCTGGCTCTGCTCATTTTGCTCTCGCAGCACCATGCGTACATCCTGGGCCGCCAGGTTAAGAGTAACGGGGGAAATCGACGGCGGCTCTGGGGGCGGCTCTTCCACAGGCAGGCTAAGCTGTACCTCCGTCACCGAGTCGGCATCCAGGGGCAAAGGGGAAACAAAATCGTCAACAGCAAACTCAGTGGCCGTTGGAGTTGAGACAGCGTTAACCATGAGGCACAGGTTCCACGCACCGCTATCTCAATGGTAATCAGGATTGCGGCAATCCGGCGAAGTAATTTCCAGCAACAAAAAAAATCATCCCCCCCATCGCCCCACCTCCCCATCCCATCCCCTACTTCTCCCGCATCAACCCCAACATCGGCCCCAAAATACAGCCGAAGATAAAGCCGCCGGAGTGGGCCCAGTAAGCCACACCGCCGCCCATCCCCTCGCTGCTGAGGCTGGCTACGCTGAGGATAGCCTGTTGCACAAACCAAAACCCCAAAAAGAAAATCGCTGGAATGCGGATGGTGAAGAAGAAAACAATCAGGGGAATCAAGGTAATGATGTAAGCCCTGGGATAGCGCAGAATGTAGGCCCCCATAACACCTGCGATCGCCCCACTGGCCCCGATGGTGGGAATGGCCGAGTAGGGGTCAAAAAACCATTGGGCTAACCCAGCCAAGGCTCCACAGCCGAGATAAAAAATTAGAAATTTGACGTGGCCCAGTTGGTCTTCAATGTTGTTGCCAAAAACCCATAAATAGAGCAGATTGCCGCCAATATGAAAAAAACCACCGTGGAGAAACTGTGACGACAGCAGGGTAATCCACTCGTAGAGGGGCGCTTGAAGGGCACCCTGAAAGCTATCGGTTAGTTGAACGGGAATTAAGGCCCAATCATTAAAAAAGCCTTCTAACCCCTGGCTAGACAGGTTGAGCTGAAAGAAAAAAACCGCAATATTGAGGCCAAGAATTCCGTAGGTGATGAAGGGGGTAGTGCTGACGGGGTTTTCGTCTCGGAGGGGAACCACGGCTTTGACCCAAAAACATGGTTCCTATTGTAAAGGTTTAATTTTGTTACCCGATCCGGCGTTAGAGCAGGGTATCGACTTAGTGCGGAAAATCCTGACTGGAGAGGTGTATGGGAGCTAGGAGCCAGGAGTCGGGAGCCAGGAGTCGGGAGGTAGGGGTCAGGAGGCAGAATGAACGGCTGTAGCCTGAACGTTTGTAAAAATCCTGTAAAGTTTACTCTCAAGATGATGAAACGACCTTCAACCTGGGCACCGGATATAGATAAATGCCTCAAATCTGGGTGTTCCCCTTGTCCATCAACCCTTTATCAGAGCTACAGCTTCGGGTCTACAATTAGGGTCTGTGTAGGGTAACAAGGCACAGGCATACGATAGCCCGTTACTTAAAGATCCTCGGCTAGGGATGAGTGCAATCGTCGTTTTGGGAGTTCCCGAAATTTTCAGGAAGGACATACCATGAGCTACCCTAGCTTCCACAGCTACATCAAAACCCTGAGAAGTCTTCTCAAGCGCAAGCAGCAGTGGCTGCTAGAGGAGTCGATTTTACTGGCCGATCTGTGTCTGGCCTACGGCACCATTGCTGGACTCAGTGATCGTGACAAGCGCACTCTGTTTTTAGCCGCCCATTTCAAAAACCTCGGTGCCATTTATCTCGACAATCACTGCCTGGAACAGGAGTTTAGGGATCACAACCAGATCATCAGCCAAATGGATGGCCTCTTCAAAGAAAGTGCCCACCTAGCCAGAGATGCCGGGCTGGAGGATGTCGCCCACGTGCTAGAACAGTACCATCTGCGAGCCATCCCCGATCATCACCTGGCCAGGGTCTTTCAGGTCTTAAATGCCTGGGTGTCTTGCCGGCAGCGCAAGGGTTGGCGCAGCTCCATGAGCGACAAAGAAGCGCTGATTATTCTCAAACAGCGGGCCGAGTTAAAGTGGTCAGACCCCAAGGTGGTGTTTCACTTTATCGAACATCTCTGTCGCTATTCTTCGCGCCCAGAGCGCCTGCAAGCCTGCTCGATCTCTGGTTTTGATGTGGAGTCCTCTGCCGACCAAGAGGGTACAAGCGTTAACAGCTTTGGCGCGTTGGAGCAACGGTTGTAACCGGGGGATGACTGCGCTCACCCGTCAGGTGAAACGTTGCTTCCCGCTTCACCCTGGCTCTCAAGATGTTGCGCGGCGATCTTGGTAACCGTTGCGCTTAGGGCTAAAGTTGGAAACGTATGGCCTGTTTCCCAAGAGTTTGAGGATATCTGCATTATGGCGAACAATTCGATGGAACTGGATTTGTCTAATCCGAGTACGGATGCGGGGGCTGAACTCGACAACGCACCCTATGTAGACACCATTGAGGCGGTTATTTCTAGCCTTGATCAAGGGGATGGGCCACGGGTAAGTAAGACTGACGAGGGCCACCTGTGGACATTTAAGTATGGCAGTGTGGACGTTTTTGTGCAGCTCACGGGGGAAACCGAATCCGATACGCTGACCGTGTGGTCTCCCGTGCTGGGGCTACCCGCTAAGGATGAGCTCACTCTGATGAAGCATCTGCTGGAGAAGAACTGCAACGAAACCCTGGAGGCTCGCTTTGGGCTATCGGGTGATCAAATTTTGGTCATTGCCAGCCGCATTTTGCAGGATATTTCCCCCGCTGAAATCTCCCGGATTATGACGATTGTGGCCACCATTGCCGATGACTCTGACGATGATTTGCAAGCTCAGTTCGGGATGGCCTAGGAAGCTATCAGCCTAGGCCTCGTCGGCCACCGTGCGGGCAATGGAGGGCAGCTGCAGCCCCGGTGGGTACTGCCCTTCGTCCTTAATGCGCTGAATAATGCTGGAAGAAATTCGCAGGCCCAAGCGATCAGCCAGGGCACGAACAATGTCCCCCCGATCTAGCGTGCCAGTCACCGCATCGGCGGGGGTAAGCACAGTAATGCGGGGCAGGGCCAGGTCTTCTAGTTGGGCAATGGCCTCGGTGAGGGGGCTATTCTCCCGCAGGAAAGGAATGTTCAGCAAGGGCTGCACAATGTCATGGAGCAATCTCACCTCCCATTCGCTGCGTTCAATAGTACGAATTTCCTCAATACTAACCAGCCCCCGGTAGCGCCCCTCGGAGGCAGCAAAGTAAGCTGGGGCTCGGTTTTCATCCAGCAGGTAGGTGTCGGCAAACTGGCGAATGGTCATACCCGCATCCACCACGCGATAGTCGCGGCTCATGGCATCGGCGGCGGTAAGGGCCAGCATAGCCTCTTGCAGGTTAGTGACCTGCTTGTAAGCGGCAGCATTACGCAGAGCAAACCAACCGATGGCCGCTATCCAAAATCCCGAAAATACCTGATAAAACAGAGCCAGCGTTAGCCCCAGGGTAACCGCCAGCCAACCCAGCAGTTGCCCAGACCGGGCGGCCCAGCGGATACCCTGAATGCGGCTATCGGTTAATTTCCAAACCAGCGCCTTAAGCACCTGACCTCCATCTAGGGGCAGGCCAGGAATCAGGTTAAACAGAGTCAGCACTAGATTAATTTGGGCAACGCTGCCGGTGATGATGCTAATTGGCATGGGCACCCCTGGCACTTGAGAGAGCCCGGTTAGCAGTAAAAAGAGGCCAAAACTGACCAGCGGCCCAGCAATGGCGACCTTAAAGGCATCCCCCGGTGTCTTAGATTCATTGTCGATAGAGGCGATGCCGCCAAACAAAAACAGCGTGATTGAATGAACACCGATGCCCTGCACCTTGGCGGCCAGGCTATGCCCCAGTTCATGCAGCACCACCGACCCAAACAGCAGTAGGGCCAGCGCAAAGCCCATCAGCCAGGCCCAGTTGCCCCAGGCCAGTTGCCAACCCGGCTCGAAGCCGTAGGAAAACGTGACCAGCAGCAAAATGATAAACCAGGAACTATCGACAAATAGGGGAATGCCGAGAATAGAGCCCACCCGCCAGCCAGATTGCATTGCTAAATCCTCTGAAGGTTAGCCACCCCGCCGACGTGGAAAATCCAAAACGGCCAGGGTGGGTGTTGTATTCATTCTAAACAACTGGCTAGAGCCCTATCCAACTGTCCTAAGCGCGTCTACAACAGCCCAGCGTTACCCAGCCCCAAAATCATTCCGGCTCCCAAAATATGGCCCAGGCTACCAATGGCTAACAGTTCGGGCAGGCCAAAGCCTTCAAACACCATCGGCAGGCTAACGGGCAGAGCGGGCCCAACTCCTGGTTTTTGAATGGCATATTTGCCAATGGCCAGCACAAACAAATTACAGGTGATCATAATCAACGCCACCTTGAAAGACCACTCAGGGGTGGTAGGTACTGTTTGAGCCAGCAGCAGAGCAGAATACAGCAATGTTATATCTCCTAGGAAAAAAATGAGATCGACGTTCTAAAGCGGTTTTGAATCAACTCGGATTATAAGAAGCCCTAGAATCGAACTAGCGGAATGTTCAATAGAGTTAACATGCAGGTCAAAATTTGCGGCATTACCCAGGCAGATCAGGCCCTGGCCATTGCTCAATTGGGCGCCACTCATCTGGGCTTTATTTGTGTGCCGCAGTCGCCTCGTTTCTTACCTGTGGAACGCTTGGCGGACATTACCCAAGCCCTGGCCGCAGAAGAGATGCCCGTTGGGACGGTGGGCGTGTTCGCCAATGCCGATATGGCCCATATCCTGGCTGTTGCCCACCAAGCTCGGCTGACGACCCTCCAACTACACGGCGCTGAAACCCCGGCATTTTGTCAGGATTTACGGAAAAAACTGCCCCAAACCCAGATAATCAAAGCCATTCGCGTGCGGGCTACAGACGATCTGGCGCTGGCCCTAACCTACACTCCCCACGTCGAGGCTTTGTTGTTGGATGCCTACCATCCCCACAGTCTCGGCGGCACAGGGCTAACGCTAGATTGGCAAACGCTGGCTAATTTTAAGCCCGCCTGTCCCTGGTTACTGGCCGGGGGGCTGAGGCCAGATAACGTTCTGCAGGCGCTCTTGGCCCTGTCGCCCGATGGCATCGATCTCTCTAGCGGGGTAGAGCAGCGCCCTGGCTACAAAGATTTATCCTTGGTGCAGCAGTTATTCGAGCAGCTTCAACGGGTCGAGCGATAATGCTAGGTTTGTGCTCAGGGGGCAGCGTCGGCCTCCCCAAACACAGTGTAATTAACGTGTAATTAAGTCGATGGGCACTAAAACCTGGATGAGTGCGATGGGCCTAGGGCTACTGGCTAGCGGTTGCGGCTACCAACTCAGCGGCCCAGCCCCTGGTGCTTCAATCCCGTTGCCCCCGGCAGAGTCAACGATTACCCCCGTCGCCACCGCCAGAGCTAAACGTGGCCCAACCCGCCCCCAGCTCTGACTCAGCGGCGGTCTGGCACCAATTGCGGCAGGCCGATGCCCAGCTTTACGTGGTGCTGCTGCGCCATGCTTTAGCTCCCGGCACAGGGGATCCATCTAACTTTCGCTTAGGAGACTGTGGCACCCAGCGTAACCTATCGGCGGAGGGGCGCGAGCAGGCTCGGCAAATTGGGGCGGCCTTTCGTCAACAAGGCATACCCGTTGTCAAGGTGCTGTCTAGCCAGTGGTGCCGTTGCCTAGAAACCGCTGAACTGATGGATTTGGGGCCTGTTGAGCCATTCCCCGCCCTGAACTCGTTTTTTAACGATCGCAGCACGGCCACCCGCCAAACCACTGAGGTGCAGACCTATCTTCGTCAGCAACCGGCCCGGGGAGTCATCGTGATGGTGACTCATCAGGTCAACATCACGGCGTTGACTGATAAGGTACCTGCCTCAGGTGAGGCTGTGGTGCTGAGGCAGACGGCGATAGGAGAACTGGTACCTGTAGGAGCTTTGGATCCATTGAACTGATATGGATTTAGATTGGCGATTTTGAGCGGTTTTAGGGACTGTGAGCCTCGTAAAAAACAGGACGGAGATATTCTCCGTCCTGCTAGAGGTGGCTTATCGGAAGAGATTTGGAGCTTAAACCTCTTCCAAACGAGCGTAGAATACGCCCTGCACCTTGATGTCTACCGGTTGGGCGGTGCCCATGTCGGTGTCGGAGGGTTGCTTAGCCTCAAAGGTCCCGCCAATTTCTCCAGTAGCCCCATCAATTTTAGAGATCCGCAGGGAGATATGACCTTCGCCGATGTCAAAGGCTTTAGTGGTTTCCTTGACGTACTCTTCGCTGTCGCCGCTGGCGGGCAAGGCTACGGCGGTATCATAGCCAGTAGCCAAACCACGACCTTTTGGATCCAGGAAGTTAGAGGTACGGTAGGAAGGCACTTTGTAGTCGCCTTCAAAATCGGTGGAGGTAGTTAGCGCCTTGGGCCCAGGCTGAGACTGCGCCACTAACCCCTTCACGGTGAATAGGAAAGGCTCTTGCTGCCCACCAGGGAGTTGAACGGTAATAGCCTGAAAGTCCATCCCGCCAGTTTCAGAGAAGAGCAGGCTACCGTCGGACTGCAGGGTTAAATCTCCCCGTACCTGATCCAGGCTAGAGGTGTAGCGAGTCAGCACTTTACCAGCTACATAGCCGGCTTCCTGGCGCTTAGATGTCGGTTCCTCTTTGACAAAGTAAGCGGTGGGCTCGATGCACATGCCAACGAGTTGATAGGTCTTGCCAGCTTCCAGGGGTAGGCTGCCGCGAGTCATTTCTGAGAGCTGGGGACATTTGTTGGCCAAACCCGTGTTTCGGATTTGGTCATAGGTCAAGGGCACACTGCTCGTGGCACTGGGAGCCTCACTACAGGCCGTCAGCACACTGAGACAGATGGCCAAAAACGCAACGATAAGGGCGCGATACCTCATTGTCTACCTCAAATCAGTATGTAAAAAACGCTGATCAAAATTAATGGCTAATTGCGACAGGCACGGCT
>JAAUUR010000115.1 GCA_012031045.1 Leptolyngbyaceae cyanobacterium SM2_5_2 | reverse complement strand
CGGCCAACACCTCAGGGTGGGCATGGCCACAGATAGCCGGTCCCCAGGTGCCCACATAGTCGATGTATTGGTTGCCATCGACATCCCAAATGTAAGCCCCCTTGACCCGGTCAAAGACAATGGGCTGCCCCCCTACTGACTTAAACGCCCGCACTGGTGAACTCACGCCTCCCGGCATTAGGCTTTGAGCGGCGGTAAAAATCTCTTGTGAACGTGATGTTTTTAATGGGGCTGTACTGACCAAAGCACTTTCCTCTCAGATACCTAAATTAACGGTCTGGAAGAGCTTCGGCAGGGTGATGAACAACCATGGCCCCTTGGCTAACCAGATCCAGAGCCACAGTCACCACCACAAGCCGAACCTACTCACACCCAGAATTCCAGACGCTGAACGTGTCTAGATTTGACTGTGATTATTATCCTATTGATCGGATAAGGCGCGTTGACAGTTGTTAAGGAATGTAGCGTTAACCCATGACGTGATGCATGCGCCCGTTCTTGATTTGGACAACGGGATGATTCGAGATTCTGACTAGATGCTCGTCATGGGTGGTCACAATCACCGTAATCCCGATGGAGTTGAGCTTTTTGAGGATTTTAATCACCTGGAGGGAGTTATCGGCATCCAGGTTGCCGGTTGGTTCGTCAGCCAGCAATAGCGGCGGGGTGTTAACCACAGCTCTAGCAATGCTCACCCGCTGCTGTTCGCCCCCCGACAGCTCGTCGGGGAAGCAGTGGGCCTTGTGCTGCAACCCCACCATCTTCAGGGTGGGCCAGAGGCGGCGGTGAATTTCTTTACGGGTAAAGCCCTGAGCCCACAGGACAAAGGCCACGTTCTCAGCCACGGTGCGGCGAGGGATTAACTTATAATCCTGAAAAACCACCCCGATCCGACGCCGCATCATGGCCAGTTGATTACCCCGCAGTTGAGCAATGGGCTCATCAGCCACCAAAATTTCCCCAGCGGTAGGGCGCTCGTGGCCATAGAGCAGCTTCAGCAGAGTAGATTTACCCGAACCAGACGGCCCAGTGACAAACAAAAAATCACCCCGATTAACGGTTAGATTAACCTCAGTTAGGGCTGTGCTGCCGTTGGGGTAAACCTTTTCGACCTTGGACAGGGCAACAATTGCTGGAGCCAAAGCTTGAGCCGGGCTTGGAGGGAGCACCATAGGCTCTGTGGTTAGGTCGGATGTCAAAGCTACTCCTTGGGCTGGAACCACAAGCTTGAATCGATCCTGAAGTTTAGCCCGCACCTCTTCGGGCAGGCTGCTGAGGCGAGAGTTATCAGCGGTGCGAGATAAAACCGATGTCATGGGGTGTCCTAAACTGAGGTCGCTGGCTTGAACGGCAGGCAGTATCAACCCCGACAGGCCAGTGGTTGAACGGCAGAGCTTTTGGGTGGCCATTGTACTGGAAAGCGTAGGCAGAACAAAAGCCCTATTTGTTTTTCAATATTCTTTACAGTTTGTGATAACTCAAGCTATGGGATGGCTGATCCGACTTTGAAGCCAAAAAAAAGCCATGCCAATTGGGGCATGGGCTACGGGTTAGGGATAGACATGAGCTGTTGATACAGCCCATGTGCTTCCCATTAATGGGAAAACCTAAGGGACAGAGCCTTAAGCGGCATCTTCCCGTTCAATGTAGAGGAACAGGAAGGCCATCGCCGCAGCTGGAACCACAATGCCAACCAGAGGTACAAGAATAGATGGTAAAAAAGCAGCAGACATAACTTTTTTTCCTTTCAGAGCAAATCACAGCATGAGCATAAGCCTACTCTGATTCGGTCAGTTATATGTCCTTTTCGTTACAAACTGTCTCAACTGGCTCTAGCGTAGCCCTTGGCTATGGAGCAGGCTATCTACCCAGGCGGCTTTTTCAGGCCCTAAAGGTGGCACTGGGTCAACTGTGTAGTCGATGGCCACAGCATACCCAGCCCGGTTGTACGCCTGATTCAGGAGCGCGTACAAATCAATCCTGGGTTCAGTGGCTTCATTGACCAACGGTAGGGCAAAGGTTGGCACGGCATCCTCCAGGTTAAACGCATACAAATCAGCAGGAATACCAATTAGCACAGCCTCTTCTCCACTGAGCTCGTATACTCTCTTTTCGATGGCGGCCCGATAGGTTGGCAGCAGTTGAGGATTCAGTGTTTCGGCCAGCAAGCCCATTAATAGGTGATGCACCTCAGGCCATAGCTCTGGGTGCTCCAGATAGGGATTCATGCCAGGGAAAGGAAAGGGCATCACACGTTGCGCGTCGCTGTTGCAGATATAGATTCGCTCAGAACTCCATGCTAGCAGGGGCTCAACTGGTCCAGTTCAGAGAGCTTCCCATGAATACCCTCAGTACTGTTGGTGTACTTATATCTAGAGTTGTGAGTCGGCCTCGTTTACCAACGCCAGGGCGCTTCGCCAAACCAGGTAGCCCGTTTGGTTCAGGTGCAGGCCATCGGTGGTCAGGTCAGGGCGTAGATAGCCGTTGCCATCGACAAAGAGCGGGTAGAGATCGAGGTACTCAACCCCTGTTTCTGCCACCACTCGCTTGATCTGGTGATTAACCGTAACAATTTGCTCAGGGCAACGGCCAGCAGACGATCTCGCCCCTCCCAAGTAGCCGCTGCACCCCCGTGGGGCAAAATGGACTGCACCACAATTCTGGCCTGGGGATGGGTGCTTTGCAGGTACTCTACCGTGGCTTGAATATTGTGAATCAGGTCATCTGCGTTGCCGCCCCAGATCAGGTCATTGATGCCGATCATGATGAAAAAGGCTTCTGGCTGATTTTGATCAAGCAAATACAGCCGACTGAGCAGGCCACTGGAGTTTTCTCCAGAAATAGCCTGATTGAGCCAGGTTCTACGCCCAGGCAGCATGTTAGAAGGGAACCAGAGCGTGAGTGAATCGCCCAGCAGCACAGTCTGGCGGGGCAGGTTAGCCAGGGCCGCCGCCTCAGCTTCTGCCTGAAGTAACGTTACCCACTGCTGGTAGTCGAGGGTGCGACGCTCTCCCTGGAGCGTGATGGCTGAGGCCGAGGCTACCGCCTGCTGATCGGTCGCGAAGGCATTAGCAGAGGGCAGAACAGAATCTGCACTGCGGGTGAGCTGGCGCAGCAACACTAGAACAGTCACAAACAACAACCCATTCAGCACCATCGACAGCAGCGCCCAGGGAGGAACCTCCTGGAGGCGGCGGAGAACAGTGATTAGCTGATGGTTACGCGGTTGAGGTGAAGCCACAGTCTTAAAATCGATAAAACTGATTGGTCATAAACCATGCTGATGTTGCCCAGGTGCACCGGCTTGAGCAACGTTCCCTGACGGCAGAAATAATCCCGATCGCTCAAATTGTAGATAGATTTTCTTCGACAAGCCACTAATCCAGCCAGCTATGGCCGCTGTCTAAACGTTAAAGCGGAATAGCATCACATCCCCTTCCTGCACAACGTAGTCTTTACCTTCACTGCGCACTAGTCCTTTTTCTTTGGCGGCTGTCATGGATCCGGTTTCCACCAAATCTTGATAAGCTACCGTTTCAGCCCGAATAAAGCCTCGCTCAAAGTCTGTGTGGATGACCCCGGCTGCCTGGGGAGCCAGCATCCCGGCCTTAATAGTCCAGGCACGGGTTTCCTTGGGGCCAGTGGTAAAGTAGGTGCGCAGCCCCAACAGCCCGTAGGTAGCACGAATCAGGGTCATCAGCCCCCCTTCGGTAACCCCCAGGGCTTCTAAAAAGTCCTTCCGCTCTGCATCGCTAAGGTCAATCAGTTCTGATTCTACCTGGGCTGAAATCACCACCACCTGAGCGTTTTCGGCGGCGGCTATGGCCTTTACTTGCTCAACCCAGGCGTTGCCGCTGGCCAGATCATCCTCAGACACATTGGCTGCATAGATCACCGGCTTGCGGGTCAGCAGCCCCAAGGGTTTGATAATCGCCTCAGCCTCCTCATCCAGATCTACCTGTCGAGCGGTTTTACCCGCGTCTAGCACGGGCAGCAGCTGTTCTAGAATTGCCAGTTCAACCTGGGCCTCTTTGTCGGCGCGGGCTTGCTTGCGGACTCGATCAACCCGGCGTTCGAGCTGAGCCAGGTCAGCCAGGGCCAGTTCCAGGTTAATCACCTCGATATCACGCAATGGATCCACAGAACCAGAGACATGAATAATATCGTCATCCTCAAAACAGCGCACCACGTGGACAATGGCATCGACTTCGCGGATGTTGGCCAAAAACTGGTTGCCTAGCCCTTCTCCCTGGCTAGCCCCTTTGACCAGGCCAGCGATATCTACAAACTCAACCCGGGCTGGAACCGTTTCAGCGGAACCAGACAGCCCGGTCAACACCTGCAGGCGGGTATCGGGAACGGCCACTACGCCAACATTGGGCTCGATGGTGCAAAAGGGAAAATTCGCGGCCTGGGCCTTAGCATTGGCCACCACCGCGTTAAACAACGTGGATTTACCAACGTTAGGAAGGCCAACAATTCCAGCTCGTAACATGGGCTCAGGGATAGAGGGGGCAGTAGGGTTCGGTAAACCTCTTTATCAGCATAGAAGAGGACGAGGCGAATTCGCCGGGATGTTGCTATACCCTATGAACTAAACCAATCGGGAAGGATGGCACCATGAGCGGGATCAGGGAGCAGGCCCAAACGCACCAAAACAATCGGCCCCAGAAACAGAAGGGCGAAGCGCCAATGCAGGGCAACGGGCGACCTTGGCGGCGGGTAGCAGTAGCGCTGGTTGTGGCCAGTTTAGGGCTGAATTTGGCCAGTTGCGGCCCTATAGGCACCACTGGCGGCGCAGAGAACCCAGAGACGGAAATGAGTAACCAGTTTGTGAACCGCTCGGTACGGGGCAATATCTTGGTGAGTAAAGTTCTGCCCGTACGTCTACGGTTACGGCGGGGCTGGCAAGCTGCCCCTGAAAACGTCCTGCACGATAGCGCCGACCTGCAGGCGTACAATCCCGATGCTAATATGTTTCTGCTGGTGCTGGGCGAAAACCGCTCTAGCGTAGCCGCTGGCAGCCTGGACGAGCAGGCCACCCGCTACATCCAGATTATGAAAACTGGCATGACCCAGGTGCTTACCCCTGAGTCTCGTACCGATGTCAGCACGGTAGGTACTTCACCAGCGGTGCAGTACGAGCTGCGCGGTGAGGTTTTGAGTAAATCGGTCGCCTATCTGCACACCACTGTAGAACTGGATGAGAACTACTACCAGATTGTGGTTTGGACCCCAGACGAGCGCCAGGCCGCTAATGCCAGTGAGATGCAGGCAATTGTGCAGGGATTTGGCCCCGATCAACGCTGATTGTGGGGCCATTCTGTGGCCTAATGTGGCCTAATATAGCTGTGGCCAGTGCGCTTAGGACGAGATCCGTGTCGCCATAGCCAAAACTGGGGTGGCACACTGGCCCATAGCCCTTGTAGCTGAGATGTTATTAACACGCCCTAACCCTACTGGTGATGGCTATAGTAAAAGACAACCGCAAGGAGAATAATTAGTGTGATCCAGCGATCGCTTGCGCCGCAGAGTAATTGGGGGGCGTTTCAGTAGCCTCCCGTCAGCCCTGGTTCATGGGCTTAGGGTTAGTTTGCTTCTGGCTAGTTTGGTGGTGGTGCTGTGGTTGAGCTGGGGTGGGCAGCCTACGGCCCTGGCCGGCCTTACCGACGACAACTACGATGGCAATATTTTTGCCCTCTATGCAGGCAATGGATCCCTGGTGCCGCCCCGTGTTTCCTTGGAGCAATCGCTCAAATACGGCAAGCCAACCCTGGCGGTTATTTATGTAGACGATAATTCTGATTGCAAAGTCTTTGCGTCGGTTATTTCTCAGTTGCAAGCCCCCTACGGCCGGGTGGCTAATTTTGTTCCCATCATGGCCGACTCTATCCCCGTTAAGGCCAGCTATAGCTCCAGCGAAGCCGGTTACTACTTTCGTAACGCTGTGCCCCAAACTCTGGTATTTGATGCCGATGGTCAGATGGTCTTTAACCAAACGGGAATCGTGTCCTACGAAGCTATTGACGACGTGATGCGGGCCGTTTTTGATCTACTGCCCCGGACTGAATCCGCAGAACTACGCCGTCGCCCGGTGAATGAGGTGAATTCTGAGCTGGTTCCCGCCAGTTAATGGGGAGGATGGTGGCCGTTGCAGCGTTTAATTGTGAATCCGAAACAATTGAAGGCTGACCAGATTTGGCTCACGGTGGATCAGCAGCATTACCTCTATCGAGTCCTGCGCTTGGGGGTGGGCGATCGCTTCCTGGCTCTCGATGGTCAGGGGCATCAGTGGGTGGCAGCGCTAACCGCGACGGTGGGGGTCGCCACGGTCACTGGTGCCGATGAGCAGCCTGCTGTGACTAGGCTGACCGGGACGACACCAACCGTTACTCTGGCCGTAGCCCTGCCCAAGGGCAGCGGCTTTGACGATATTGTGCGGCAGGCCACCGAGTTGGGTGTAACTGTGCTTCAGCCCCTCATTACCGAACGTACCCTCCAGCGCCCCAGCGCCAATAAACTGGAGCGTTGGCGGCGCATTGCCGCCGAAGCCACGGAGCAATCTGAGCGGCGGCTGATGCCTGCGGTGAAGGCTCCAGTAGGGTGGTCTCAGTATCTCCAGCAAGCCAACTCTGGCCAGCGCTGGCTCTGTGTAGCCCGCCGCACCGCGCCCCACCTGCTGACCCTGGCCCAACAGAACTCCACCCAGGAGATGCTCATTGCCACTGGCCCAGAGGGTGGCTGGGCAGACGCCGAGATCAATGCTGCTGTTGAGGCCGGTTTTCAACTCGCTTCCCTGGGATCTCACATTCTTAGAGCCGTCACGGCTCCGCTAGCGGCACTGGCTATTGTGATGGCGGTCGCTGACCAAGACCGCTAATTTCCCCCGGCTTAACTCACCTAAAGGCGTTGCAGGCTCTACTGAGCCTATCGTGAAGGGGGTGATTTGACAGGGTGTTTGGGACAGATCCGCATTCATGGAAACATCTTCGGAGTAATTCTCAATAAGGAAAACCTATTGCAAATTTGCCTCAAAATTCGTTACTATTCTCATTAAGGAAATGTTATTGAAATTCTCTGGGGAGGGATTAGGCTGTGGTTGCATACACTCCATCTGCCCTAAAGGCCGAACTCAATGAACGCGGCTGGCGCATGACTCCCCAGCGAGAAACCATGCTTAAAACCTTTCAGAACCTACCAGAGGGCACTCACCTGAGTGCCGAAGATCTCTGCGAGCGGTTAGATAAGGAGGGAGAGCCCATCAGCCTATCTACCATTTACCGGAATTTGAAGCTGATGGCGCGCATGGGCATTTTACGTGAGCTAGAGCTGGCAGAAGGCCAAAAGCGCTACGAAATTAACCAACCCGCCCCTCATCACCACCATCATCTCATCTGCGTTCGCTGCAATAAAACCATTGAATTTAAGAACGATTCGGTGCTCAAGGTAGGGGCTAAGACCGCAGATCGTTCTGGCTACCATCTGCTGGATTGTCAGCTGCTCATCCATGGGATTTGCCCCACCTGCCAGCGCTCCATTGTGCCCCTGTAGGCTACTGGGTTCCCCGGCTTGAGTTCTCCTTCTGACGGGCTAGCTCTACAACATTTCGTGAGTGTACTTGTGCTGCTTTACATTCTCTGAGCGGGACACTTTATTTTTTGGATTTAGAATTCGCGGTTTTTCCGTGGAGTAGTTTAAGTCGGTACGCACGGTACCCACAGGCACAAGCTGAGCCGTAGCCGGACGATTCTGGTAGGTACGGGCCGCGGCGAACACCCGTTCCTCAAAATCAGCGCAGCGCTGCGCTGGCGAGGGCATCTCACTGGCCTCCACCAGGGCAGGATCGAGAGCTAGCGCCTGGGCCAGCGTAGTTCCCCAAATCTGGCGATAAGCTGTGGAAATGCCCTGTAGCAGGGTTTCCAGGTAGGCCGAGGGCACCGGTTCAACCACGGCCACGGCCACGGTTTCGCCCTCTTGCCGCCAGTAACAGGTCGCCAATCCGAGGAGAACATAGCTGTCTGGAGCCAGATCTGGGGCACAGGCAGAGGCAGGAGCTTGCGTCATAGCAGTGATGGAAGAAAGGGCAGGTAGGCATCAACGGGTGTGGGCTCACGATTTGGCTCACCAAACCGTCACAGAGAGCATAAAAACAGTCGTGATGGTGATTGAGGATATCTATCCGGATAATGATCTATCCAACCGTGAAAAATGATGCTCTTGAGCCAAATTTTAGCTCCTGAACCGGAGCCAAACCATCCAACCACCAAAACTGTCACAAAACAAAAACCCACCGCTGTTGAGATCGGATTTGATTAAAACAACCGAGAACAACCCGAAGGCCGCAACAGAGCTGAGTATTACTAAAGGAAGGATGGCCGTGGGGAAGCCTTCTGCCTGGGGTGCAGCCCTCAAGTCCTTCGGAACTCGATTGACAGAAACTATTTTGCATAACCCAACAATATGTAAACACTCTCCGTGAAATTTCGTAGTATGTTCATCCAATTCCAAAAATGTGGATGAATTTTTTTAATTATCTACGTCCTTTTGCGGTTTAGTCCCTTAAGCATTGGTGCCACTATATCGGTACTTGGAGCATACCTAGCCACACACAGGAGTCACTATGGGCATCTACGGGAAACAGAACTCAACCAAGCGATTAACCTCTGGCCGAGGAATGCCGCCGCGCGTGGTTATTCTCTCTGGGAATAAGCCATCGCCTCGCCTACCGACAGGCCCCTTACCAGTAGACCTGCCCGACGATGTGCTGGGTTCTTCGGTGGTGGAAGCCGTTCACCAGGGCGACCATGCCTCGGCCCTCCAACTGCTCAATCACTTGATTGAGCGTCATCCTGAACGGGCCGCTTACTACAGTAATCGTGGGCTGGTCAACCTATGGTGTGGCGACCCCACAGCCGCGCTGCGAGACTTTAACCAGGCCATTGCGCTAGCGCCTAACCTGGATCAGGCGTACAACAATCGGGCGACCTGCTATGCCGCCATGGGGTGTTTAGAGGACGCGCTGCTGGACTATGATTACGCGGTGGAGCTAAACCCCTTCAACACGCGAGCCCGCATTAACCTCGGAGCCACCCTACGGGATTTAGGCCATCTAGACGAGGCCCTCACCTGCTTTGATGATGCACTGTTGTTCTATCAGCTGTCTGAATACAGCTATGCCGAGCGGGGCCGCACCTATCACCTGCGGGGCGACTGGAACTGTGCCCTGGCAGACTACCGCCGCTGCCTGGATGTGGTGGCCAAGCTAGAGCTGACTTCCTCGCTAGAGCAGTTGGTGGAGCGCGTACAGGGCTGGATGCATGACCTCATGCCTGCCGGTACCGAAGCTTAGAAGCTTGGTCGATGCGGTTTAGTCGATGGCAATAGTTTGTGGCCCACCCCCATTTTGATGATGGGAGTTGACGCCTGACGCAGTTGGAGACTCCATACCCTGACGGCTGAGCCAACTTTTCACGGGTTCATCCATCAAGCTCAGCCGTAGCAGACCTGAGGCAAAGCCTCCCAAAAAGGCCGTTGGGTGGCCAAGTAGCTCTTGCACAAAGGGAGACAGTTCATCTAGAAACATGGTGGATTGATTAGAAAACAGGGCTTACTGCCGTGATCCTACCTTGAAAATTTGCGCAAGGTACTTGCCCCCAAGCCTAGTTAACCTGAGAAATGGCACCGATGGCTGAGTCACTCCACCGGATGTTCGCCAGACTTTACCAATACTTTAGGTTTTTCTGCATTATCTCGCTAATTCAAGTGTTCCGAAATTAGAGAGCTGTGCAATACTCATAGGTGCTGGTAGGGTCTATGTCCGTGCCAAACCTTCCCGCTCTTTGGGTTCACTCAGCACAGCCAAGTGCTGCATTGTCCAGAGAAACCATTGGGAAAACATCGTCACTCAGGGTTCGGTTCAAACAGGGCGTTGGCGCGCTCAACTGTGGGCCTGGCTCAGGGGTTAATTTCAATAGATTGTTCCTGAATACTCGAAGTAGAATGAGGAACCCATAACTCTAAAATCTTAATGAAGGACAGGGCTGCGATTATTGCTTGGTGTTCGGGTGCTGGGGCACTCATAATTTTGCTGCTCCTGGTTCAGTCTACGGGTGGGCGCTCTCCCATGCCAGAAAACCGCTCTCCTGATCTGCAAACCCTTGAGGTGCAACCCGTCCCCCTGCCGCCACCACCTGATGTTTCGCCGGATGCCTTTCAGGATAAGCTAGAGCGTGACCTGACCGATCAAAAAGACTTAGCTGAGGATTTAAAGAAAGAACTCAAAGCCCAGCAAGATCTGACGGCTGACCTGAAATCTCAGCTTGAGCGGCAGGAGCAGGAAACCGAGCGCGTCATGGAACAGCTCCAGACCTATCAAACCTCGGTGCAAACCATGACTGAACAGCAAAATCAGCTGATCAACTCCATTCCCAAGCAGAACGAAACCCAGAACCTGCTGCTGTGGGGTATTTTTGGCCTGTTTATGCTGTTGATTGTGGGTGGCGGCGCCGCTTTTGTGGTTTTTTCTCTCTGGCTCATGCACATTCAGCGCCAGCAGTACCGCCCCACCGTGGTCTATCAGGCCCGTATTCCGCCCGATCCCTACAGCTACTACGAACGGCGGCCTCTGCCTCCAGCCGAGCATCGCCAACAGTATGTGCAGTACGATGTCCGACCTTTTGAAGATTAGGGTGGTCAGGTAGAGGGCAGAGGGCAAAGGGCAGAAGGTTGATATTCAAGCCTAGCTGGCCGTAGTGCTTGGGTCACAGCGGATTTCGACCATAAACCCGTCGGGGTCGTAAAAGTACACGCCGCGTCCAGTGGGGCGCGTGACTGGCCCGTGGGCAATCGTAATCTGATTAGCGTGCAGCATGGCTACGGCCTGGTCAAACTGCTCTGGGGCAATGTCAAAGGCCAGATGATAGGCACGGGTGAAGGATTTTTGTGGGTCTGGATCGGGCGGTTCCAGGTCGGGGGCGTAAAACAAGTCCAAAATTAGCCCATCGGGGGTGACAAAGTTGGCCACCTTGCCCGTGGCCACCAGCTCTTTCAGGGTATCGTCCACGTTGTCGCCGGTTAGCTCTTTCAGGCCCAGCAATTCCCCATAGAAGCGGCGGGAAGCATCCATATTCTTTACGTTTAGGGCCAGGTGGTGGATGCGCCGAAGCTGCCCCTGAGCCAGGGATACGACTGGGGGAAAGGTCGGTAGAAGAGAGGTCATCGCGATCGCCCCATGGTTGTTAGAGAGCCAATATCTGCCGGGCTGAGGTGGTCGTGCATGACCTCGCCATCTTTAAACCAGATAATGCGCTGGCTGGCGCGGGCGACATCGGGCTCGTGGGTCACCATCACCACGGTAATACCGGTGGCGTGGAGATCGGCAAAAATGTTGAGTACGTCTTCGGTGGTGTGGGTGTCAAGGGCACCGGTGGGTTCATCGGCTAGCAGCAGCAGGGGGCGGTTGACGATCGCCCTGGCAATGGCGACCCGCTGCTGTTGCCCTCCAGAGAGCTGGCTGGGCCGGTTGTTGAGCCGTTCGCCCAGACCCACTTGAGTCAGGGCGACGATGGCCCGCTCCTGCCGCTCGGCCTTGCTCACCCCGGCGTAGACCATCGGCAATTCCACATTTTCCCGCGCCGTGAGCTGGGGCAGCAGGTGAAACTGCTGAAACACAAAGCCAATTTTTTGGTTGCGAATGTGGGCTAGCTCCGTGTCCTCCAGGGTGGCCACATTTTGCCGGTCAAAGTAGTAGTCTCCCGCCGTGGGACGATCCAGGCAGCCGATCATATTCATCGCGGTGGATTTACCCGACCCCGATGGCCCCATAATGGCGCAGTATTCTCCCCGGTTGATGCAAAGATTGACATTCCACAGCGCCCGCACCTCGGTATTGCCAGACCCGTAGACCTTTTGCAGATGGCGAAACTCAATCAGCGGCGTGGACACAGGCATACCTTCGCATAAATCCACCAGAACGGCGTCTAAATAAAACCACAACGGGCTAGCACGCACCATCGTCAAGGATTTTGCCCTACACAGAAGAGGACACTCGCCATGAAAACACGCACTAATCGCAGGCACCGCTGGTTATATGGAGCTGTACCCACCATTATAGGCGGGCTTTTCATAGTCTCTGGCTCTTCGGCCAGCAGCCTACAGCCTCCACCCTGGCCAGCAGAAGTCTTATCCCTCACGGCCACAGACGTTCCAGTGATCGAGCCGCCGGTCAATACCCCCAGCCTGCCGGAGGCGGTCAGCCAGGCGGTGCTAGCAGCCGCCATAGAAGTCAGCGGGCTTACCGCCGAAGAGTTGACGGTTCTGGCAAGCACTCAGCAAACCTGGCCCGATGGCTGCCTGGGGCTAGGAGATGCGGAGGAGATCTGCACCATGGCGCTAGGTGGATGGCTGGCGGGGT
>JAAUUR010000114.1 GCA_012031045.1 Leptolyngbyaceae cyanobacterium SM2_5_2 | reverse complement strand
GGGGGTGGGGTCAACTCCTCGGAGGGGGTGCCCGCAGGGCGGGGTGGGTGAGGAAAAGAACACGAAAACCCCAGCCACCCACGCTTTTGAAGTGCAAACCTGGGGGGCTAGGGTACCATGACCTTAGCCACGCAATCTGCTACTGAGATTTGCGGGTTAGCTGTCTGTTGGTGTTGGTAGCACCCTCAGACAGCGCCGAGATTTTCGAGCTCTGAGTGAACCGCCGCCTTGTTCAAACGGCTTAGTGTAAAAGACTACTGGTACAAATGCAGCTTGTCAACCCAGTTAGAAACTTTTTTGATAAATGCCTGCGGCTCTGTAATAAATGCCACCCATGCCAGCCATCCCAGGTAGGGTGCCGTCATCGCCCCGCGTGGCGCACCAAGGCTCATCCTAAAAATATTTAGAAAGCTTCTTCTGATTGGCTGGAAACAGAATAATATGCGGAAAATGTCTACCTATTCCCGCTCTATAGGATAGATAGACAGAAAGTGGCTTGATATCTAGGGGATTCCAGAGATTTATGCGGAAAGTTTCAGCCTATTAGCCCTGCATGGGGTAGACAGGCGGAAAGCTTCTCTCTAATAAGATTGTTATGCAGTATACCCTCTGTAATTGATCTAGATAGAGAAGAGCCGCAAACTCTATTTCTCGTTTTTTAACGGCCTGTCTTTGGGAGGCTTTAATAAAGATGTTGGCTTATTTTTCTTTTATCAAAAAAATTAAAGAGGGATACACTGGAAGACTAAATGCATGACCTTCAGGAGGGTACATGGATATCCAAGATAGCTCTACAAAACAAGTTGGTATTTTTCTGCCTCCTGGTGAAGGACGTTCATACCCGATGGGACGCATTAGTGCTGTTTTCAAAGCAGACGGGGACGAAACACAAAAGGGTACTCCATCTCCGAGTGGTGGCTGGAGCCAAATACGCAGGGGCCAGGAGCGCACTCCCACGCAGAAGACGACATTTTTTATGTGATTGAAGGAACAATGACTTTTCTAATGGGTGATCGCTGGATTGATGCTCCCAAGGGTTCCTTTATATTGGCACCAAGTGGAATGACACATGACTTTGAGAACCGAAGTTCAAATCGAGCAGGAGTCCTTAACTTTTCGATCCCAGGCGATTTCGAGAAGGATATGCCAGAGATCGTAAAGTGGTTTATCAAGAATCCTCCAAAAGATGCCTAGCAATCCCGGTGCAGCGGATAGAAGGAAGTCACTGGTGTTGAGTTCAAGGATACTGGCAGCCGCTGAGCGGGAACGTTATACGGCTTCAATTATCGGTTAGGGTAGTTCCCGAAAGTTGTTTCTACAGCTTGTAGGTTGCGTCATGCAGGGCGATGACGCACCGAAACTCATTTTTGCGATCCATTGGGAAAGCAGAAGATAATACGGGTTTCCTCTGCCTATCTACCCTTGGAGCAGGGTAGATAGAAGCCGATTCTCAAAAGCAGCCGCTGAGCAAAACTTGATTGCAACACCGGCATTCTAGATCAGCGTCAGCAGATAAATCAGCGTAAACAGAACAATCCACACAACATCCACAAAGTGCCAGTAGATTTCGGCCATTTCTGGGCCGGTGTGGGTGATTTCGCTATAGTGACCTACCCGACGAGACCGCCACAGTACACCCAAAATTAGCAGCAGACCGATAAACACGTGAGCACCGTGGAAGCCGGTCATCAGGTAAAAGCAGTTGCTAAATAGGTTGGTTTGCAGACCGTAGCCCAGGGTCATATATTCGTAAATCTGGCCAGCTAAGAAAATAGCCCCCATGGCGGCAGTGGTGCCAAACCACTTACGCATACCTGCTAAATCGTTGTGCTTGATCGCTTTAGTGCCCAGGTTAATCACCCAACTACTTGAGACCAGAATAATGGTGTTGATGGCGGGCAGCAGGAGTTCAACTTCGGTATCTTCCGGCGGCCATTCAGCAATGGAACTGCGAAAGACCAGAAACACGGCGAAGAAGCCGCAGAACATGAGAAATTCTGAAGCCAGGAAGGTGAGCAAGCCCAGGACACGAAGATCCTGGTGTGCTTCATGGCGATCGCGGGGGTGGGGGTGGAGTCGAGGGTGCCTTGCATGGTATTGGGTGGTGGGGTGTGGGATGGTTGGTGGTGCCTACCCTACGGTTATGGGGAGGCTTCTAGGACGGGTTCGTTGTCGAAGCCGTATTCGTAGGGGCCGTGGGTGACAACGGGAAGGACTTCCCAATTCTCGATCATGGGGGGAGAGGCTGTTGTCCATTCTAGAGTCAATGCATTCCAGGGGTTGGGGCCAGCTTTGGGGCCTTTCATCCAGCTCCAGATCACGTTCAGGTAGAAGGGAATCACCGACACGGCCAGAATGTAAGCGCCGACCGTTACCAACTGGTTGAGGTTGGTGAACTGAGGATCGTACATGGCGACCCGGCGGGGCATACCTTGCATGCCCAACTGGTGCATGGGGGTAAAGGTGAGAATGGTGCCGATGAAGGTGAGCACAAAATGTACCTGGCCCAGGCGCTCATTCAGCAGGCGTCCCGTGATTTTGGGGAACCAGTGGTAAACCCCAGCATAGATGCCGAAGACCGAACCGCCAAACAGAACATAGTGGAAGTGGCCCACCACATAGTAAGTGTCGTGGACGTGGATATCGAAGGGAGCAGTGCCCAGGGTAACGCCGCTGAGTCCGCCAAACACAAACATCGACAACAGCCCCACCGCAAACAGCATGGCACCGGTAAAGCGGATCTTGCCGCCCCATAGGGTAGCTACCCAGCTAAAGATTTTGATGCCGGTGGGCACCGCCACAATCAGCGTGGAAACCGTGAAGAAAATGCGCATCCAGGGTGGGGTGCCGCTGGTGAACATGTGGTGAACCCACACAAACAGCCCGACAAAGCAAATGGTCAACGAGGAGTAGGCGATCGCCTTGTAGCCAAAAATCGGCTTACGGGCATGAACCGGAATCACCTCCGACATAATGCCGAAGATGGGCAAAATCATCAGGTACACCGCTGGGTGCGAGTAGAACCAGAACAGGTGCTGGTAGACCACTACATTACCGCCAGCATCGGGCTTGAAAAAAGAAGTGCCAAAGTTAATGTCAAACACGCAAGCAGAATCAGGCCCGCCGCCAGCACCGGGGTTGAGAATAAGGCCAAGATTGAGGTGGCCACCATCGCCCAACAAAACAGAGGGATCTGATCCCATTTCATGCTGGGAACCCGCATTTTCCATATCGTCACTAGGAAGTTGACCGACCCCAAAATGGAGGACGTGCCCACCAGCACAATGGACAGAATCCAGAGGGTCTGCGCCGCATTGGCGGTAATTTCACTAAGCGGCGGGTAGGACGTCCACCCGGCCTGGGCACCGCCAAAGTAAAAGCTGGCCAGCAGCAACGCCCCAGCCGGTGGATTGAGCCAAAAGGCCAGCGCATTCAGCTTAGGAAAGGCCATGTCCCGCGCCCCAATCATCAGCGGAATCAGGTAGTTGCCAAACCCGCCAATGGCCGCTGGAACAATCCACAGGAAAATCATAATGGTTCCGTGGTTGGTCATGAAGGCGTTGTAGAGTTCGGGGCTTAAAAAGTCTGAATCGGGGGAGGCCAACTCGGTGCGCATCAGCACCGCCATAAATCCACCGACCAGATAAAAAAGAAAGGCGGTCACTAAATACTGAATGCCAATCACCTTGTGATCCACATTGAAGGTGAAGTAGTGGTACCACTTCCATTTGTCGGGATGGGGGTGGCTAGGGGAGGCCATCGGGACGTTCATCTGAAGATCTGCTTGAGCCATAAATGGAATTTACTTAAACGAAGAACTTAAAACAAAGGTTTAGACCTGAGCCATAACGTCAGGCCAGGCATCCAACCTAAGGCCGCAAGGTCTGACTCAATTGAGCAATCTGGGCCGTCTCTAGGGGCACATCCTGGGCAATCTGAGCCAGGTAGTCAGCATCCGTAGACGGGGAGAGAGTCTGGGCAATGGCCTCAGAGTTATCGGGCATCTCGGCCACCCGGCTGGCGACCCAGGCACTGTAGTCTTCCAGGGAGTGCACAATCACCTGAGTTCGCATACCGCCGTGGTAAGCCCCACAGAGCTCGGCACAGACCACCGGATAGGTGCCTTCGCGGGTGGCTACAAACCGTAGCTCGGCGGGTTGGCCGGGCAGGGCATCTTGCTTGAGGCGAAATTGAGGCACCCAGAAGGAGTGAATCACATCCTTGGCCTCAAGCCGCAACTGCACATCCTGCCCAATGGGAACATGGAGTTCGCCATCGACAATACCGGTACCGGGATAGGTAAAAATCCAGGCGTACTGCATGCCAGTAACGTTCACTGTCAGGTCTGGGGTGTTAGCCTCGGTTTCAGGAGAACCACCAAAGCCATAGACCTGAACATTGGCCCTGTCGCCCTCCGCCTGGGCCAGCATCGGCTCACCGACGTCAGTGATAACCGTCTGGGGAGCGTGGGCCATCATCATGCCGTGGTCGTGGTGTCCACCAGGGGAGAATCCGCCCATATCCTGAAATACCACGACGCTGTAAAGCCCCAAGCCCACCACAATCACCGCTGGAATTGCCGTCCAAAAGGCTTCTAGGGGGAGGTTGCCCTCAATGGGCAGGCCATCGGTATCGTCTCCTGGGCGGCGGCGAAAGCGAATCAGCGAGTAGATAATGGCACCTTGCACCACAATGAACAAAGCGGTGCCAATGGTGACCATGACGTTAAAGAAGTCATCCACCAGCGGGGCTTGCTCAGAAGCCTGCTCTGGCAGGAAATGGTTATTTTGGCCAAACCAGAGGCTAACCAAGGTGACTATTACGCCGATCATCAGGGTCCAAAACGGGGCCGGAATTTGTTGCATAGTCGATCTCCCCGAGGGAGGTGCAGGACGACAGTGGGATGGAATTTACTTTGCAGGCCAAAAGTCTAGCTCTACTCCCCGCATCCTAAAACCCACTTTCCTGGGGATCGGTAAAACTTTCGATTTGCTTCAACTGTGCCTCTGCTAGCGCGAAGCAATATTAAGATTTGCAAAAAAAAGCCGCTGAATTGCTCTCAGGTAAGGGGCATTCGGCCTGCCTATCTCGACACGGTTTTGGGTTAGGTCTCTGGCTGTCTGCGGTCGGGTGGCTTGCAGGACACCAACCGTAATGTAGCCTGTAGTCTTAAGAGGTAATTTGTTGCTTTTTTTGCCAACAAATTTTGCTCTACGGGTTCTGGGCAAGTTCAATTTAGCGTGGCTTGAGATAAATTTTTCCCCCAGAGGTTTATCGGGTACGCTGCAATTTTATCGCTGCAATCTTATTGATTCAGGAGGACACGCCCTATGAGCTTTGCCATACCCACAGACCAGGACGATGTGCGCCAGGATGCGCTCCTGGCCTTGACAACCCAGTTCGTTCAGCAAGGCCACCCGATTCACTACGCCAAGCACATGGCCACAGCCACCATCTTCCAGGCCGATCTGGATTTGCGCAACGCCCAATTCAGTCGGCTGCTAGCCTGGTTAAAGGATCATCACAGTGAAATTTACACCCAGGCCGTCGAGATCTCTGAAGCCGTGCGGCAAGAATTTGAACAGCGACTAACGGGCCAATTTTAGCGAGCTTAACCGCTAAAAGACCCGCATACCGCATTGCTTTGCGGGGTGGAGGTACAGCCTCTCTCCCAGAATCAGGGGTTTTAGACTTATCCGTGTACCTCAGCCGCTGCGAAGCCGCTGTGCGCGAGCTTAAGGGTGTGTCATCACTCAAGAAAATTAATTGCCATCTTAGTTTTGTTAACCTATGACTTCTCCCTCCAGCCGAATAGCCAGCTCGCTCAGTCGGAGTGAGCGCTATCTGAACAAAGCAGACTTAACTCAGGCCATGACTTTTTTGAACATGCTTTGGCCCTGGCTCAGCAAACCCATAATGCTGAAGCCGAAATGTTTGCCCTGCAGCGACTTGGCAACATTCACCTAGAGCAAGGCAACCGGCCCTTGCCCAGGCCGCCATAGAACAAGCTCTCGCCATTGCCCTAGACCAGGCCGAAAATCATTGTTTCTACGGCGGCAGTGCCCTGAACCATCTGGCGGTACTCAGCCCCCTCCAGCCACCCCAAACGAGCCTGCCCTGCCAGACGCGCTCGCCCGTAGCTATGATCTCGACCACTTTTTTGAGTTAGCTCAGCCAGTGCTCACTCAAGCGGGTCAGTTTAGTCGTCCAGTTACCCTGCTGATTATTACCATCGATGACCTGAAGGCAATTAAGTATGGGTACGGACAGCAAATCGGCAACCAGCTGCTTCAAGCGGTAATGGTGTATCTCGGCCACAACCTTCGCAAGAGCGATATTGTAGCCCGCTATGGCGGCGAGGAAGTTATCGTGCTGATGCCCAACACTAACAAGGCGCAGGGTTGGCAGGGGGCCGAGCGGCTGCATCGGGTTGCGGCCCAGCGGACTTTCGCGTTAGCCGACAGCGAAAAATTCCTCACCATAAGTGTAGGAGTCGCCGGTTGGTTAGCGACTCCTACGGAGGTTATGCCTAATTTAGACACCCTAATCAGCCAGGCTAAACAAGCCCTAGAGCGGGCTTGCCAAACAGGAGGTAACTGCACCCAGACCATCCCCCTGCCCCGCGCCCTGCCAACTTAGCTGGCAATATAGCCATGCATAGCTGATTTGCGGCGACGCAGATGCTTCAGAGCCTGCTGTTCAAGCTGGCGCACTCGTTCCCGGCTGATGTTCATGCGGTTACCCACCTTAGCCAGGGATAGCTCGTTGCCATCCTCCAGGCCGTAGCGCAGGGTAATCACCTCTTTTTGCTGGGGCGTTAGCTCCGACAGCAGGTTACGAATATCCTGCTTGAGAGATTCCTGAGCGGTGAAGGTCTCTGGAGAGATGCCGTCATCCTCCAGTAACTCCTGCAACTCAGTATCCTGGTTATCGCCAATGCGGACATCCAGGGAAATGGGCTGCCGCGCCAGCACCAGAAACTCACGAATTTGCTTGGGCTCTAGCTCTAGCTCTTCGCCAATTTCAGCGGCGTTGGGAGCACGACCCAGTTTTTGGGACAGTTCCCGCTGCACCCGCTTGATTTTGTTGAGCTTTTCGGTGATGTGAATGGGCAGCCGAATGGTGCGGGCCTGCTGAGCAATGGCGCGGGTAATGGCCTGCCGAATCCACCAGTAGGCATAGGTAGAAAACTTATAGCCCTTGGTAGGGTCAAACTTTTCTACGCCACGCTCCAAGCCCAGCGTACCTTCCTGGATTAAGTCCAGAAATTCTAGGTTACGCTTCTGGTACTTCTTGGCGATCGCCACCACTAGCCGCAGGTTGGCCTCAATCATTTTGCGCTTGGCGCGTTCGCCCTGGCGCACCTGCTTGGTAATCTGCTCTGGGGTTAACTTAGCGGCCTCGGCCCACTCTGCCAGGGAGGGTTCTCGCTCCAGAGAGGCGGCCAACCGATCCTTCAGCTCCAGCAGGGTCATGTAGGCTTGAACCTGCTTGCCAAAAATAATTTCCTCTTCATGGGTCAGCAAAGGTACACGCCCAATCTCATGGAGATAGGTGCGTACAGCATCGGCGCTGTAAAGGGGTTTGCTTTTTAACGTACGGGTTTTGGTTTTTGGCATGAATTGCTCTCGCCTCCACTGACAATGCTGACAACGCCTGGGTAATGAATCGGACAGATAACAAACTTCTGGGCCTGGGGTGCCCACGGAACTCTATTGGCAACGCTGCGAATCTCAAAAATTGAATGTTGATCCCTAAAACCGGGCGGACTAGCTACCACCGCTGCTGTAAATTTCGATCAAAGCGGCTGCGAATCAGGATAGATAAGAAAGGCTAACCCTCAAAAACGCCTCGCACTATTGTTGGCGGCTCAGAGCCCTACCGTTGCCTCAACACCTGGGATAAACTCGTAACCACTACGAGTTTATCCCAGGATATAACAACCTTCCTGTTGCGTAAAGTGCTACATATTTGTAGTGGCTAGTATGACCTTGCCCACTACTCCATTGTTCCACTACGCTACAAGGCCAATTATTTACAAAGGGGTAGGATAGGTCTGCATCGGATGTTTCAATTCGGACTCCCCGGTTTTGTGATTAACTGTATTATCATGGCCTTAAAGGGTTTATAGAATTGGGGATTACCCCCATGGAAAACCGTACCCATCGCTTTATCTCAATCCTTGCCTAAGTTTCATGCTCCTCAAGCGTTACCTGCGTTTTTGAATGATAGTCAAGCCGCGTTGCACGACCATGACGTTCCTGTGACAGCCCTATGGCAATTGTCGAGGCTCCATTCTTCACCCCATTGTCTGATTAGCAACTCTAGGCCGCTTTCTGACGACTAAGGAAAGATCAAGGCTTTATTATTGCCCAACTCCCTGAGCCGTACCTGAGCCAGTGATGAAAATTTACTGTGCTATAGGTTAGGCCAACGGAACACGAAAATGACGATTAACAGACCCGTTAAGCTCCCTAATCGCCGCCTTAATCACAGAGTAATTACAGGGGGGGACACTATACTAGCTCAAAAACGCACGGGTTGCCCTCCTCCTTTTGGGTGAGATCTATAGATAATTTAGATGGCTGTTTTTGACCCGGTCTCCTTGGGCACTGGCGGGCAAGATTCCGGTTAGCGATTAACCCGGTTGCCTAGCGTTGTAATGTAAATCACCGCTTCATCCTCTGGAATGCCCAGTACGTCGTTAACTTGGTCATCGTAAAACCCGCCGATGCCGCTTACGCCCAAGCCCAGATAAATAGCGGCCAAATTCAGGCGCTGGCCCAAATGCCCGGCATCCATATGCAGGTAGCGATAGACCCGATCGCCATAGGCCGCTGTTGCCGCCTTCAGATCGGCGGTGTGAAATAGCACTACAGCGGCATCGCGCCCGAGTTCTTGCCCCAGGCAGAGATAATGCAACTCTCGCCGAAACTGCTTAAACCGCACCTGCCGCAGTTCTTCACTGTGGGGGGCGTAGTAGTAGCAGCCGGCCTCCAGTCCATCCACCTCAGAGACCACCAGAAACGTTTGTAGCAGGCTGGGTTCGCAATAGTCTGGGTTGGCGTCAAAGCCTTGGTTACGGTAATGGTGAGGCTGGTAGGTAAAATCCAACAGGTGTTTAAGCGCCTCTAGGGAAATTGCCCCACCGTTGTACTGCCGGGTAGAGCGACGCTTGAGCAGCGTTGTTTCTAAGTTAGTGAGGGGCTCACCCCAAGCGAAGGGCGGGGTTTGAGTTGGCACCCGCAGACAGAACGGGAAGTTGTACTTATCTTGTAGGAGGGGGTTAGGCTCCGTTGGGGCCACCGGGCGGGAGGGCCAGCGGGGCACATCGGCTGTGGCGGCAATGGCCGTAGCCTGGTGAAAATAGGCTACTAACTGGTCATCGGGAACGGCTAGAAAATCCGTTTGGCGCGGGCTGGCAAACACGGCTTGAGTGCAGGAGAGATTTTGCTCTACGGCTAGTAAATCAGCCAGGGGAAGGATGGCCAGCACTCCCTCCTCATTAGGATCAAGGTAAAGCAGATCATTCATGGCTTGGTCAGCAAAGCTGGCAATCAAATGAGGGCGATAATCTGTCAGGGTGCTAGCCATCTCAATATTGCCCAGCAAATGGCCTGTATCTAGGCAAATGCGCCGATAGGCTCGGTCTTGGTAGCGCCAGACTGAGCGATAAAACACGGCGGTAACTACCAGAGCCAACGGCGTATTTTCCAACGCTGGATGCCAGAAGCAGGCGCGCTGTAGCTCACCCCAGTTGTGGGCCTCCCAGTAGCGCCAGAGGCTATGGGTACGGGCCTGGTAGTTGTACAGCCCTGGCGGGAGCAAGGGCGTGCCTCGTGATATTAAATAAAGTTCGGCTGGGTACAGTGCCCCCGCCGAGGGAGCCGAGCGCAGATAGAAGGTTTGGCCCGTTATCGTAGGGAACTTAGCCGTTAGCCCGTAGGCGTTGATCAATAGTCTCGATAGCCTCATCCAGGATTGCGCCTCGGCTCGGCCCAGGTTGCTGGCACTATCCAGATAGGGTTTGAGGTCAACCTCCGTGCCTACCGGGTAGTTCTTGAACGGTACCGGCTGACTGGCAAAGTCAATGGGTTTGGCTTTAGCCGCGATGGTTTGCGGGTCGTACTTGGTGCGGTTGTGGTAATGCTGAGCCAGGGAGATAGAGGTGTCAGGCATAGCCGTGGAAAGCCGGGAACGTTTGCGATAGGTTCAATCTTAACCAAGGCAGGTTCATTACACTGATGAGGTAACGCAAGTTCATTGATGGTGGCTTTGATCTATGGCAATTGACAATGCTGTATTGGAACTCTTGTTCAGCGGCGCAAACCTTTTTGTGCTTCCTTTCTGGGCCTTGATGATTCTAGCGCCCAACACCAAACTGACCGAAAAGGTAATGGGATCCCTCTGGCCAATTGCAGCGCTAGCTTGTCTCTATCTGTTCCTGTTTATCACCAGCTTCAGCAATGTGGAAGGGTTGGAGGCGTTCTCAGACCCCAACCTCAGCCTTGCCGATCTGGCGGCTCTATTTGCCAATCCCCACGTTACCGCCACTGGCTGGGTGCACTACCTCGCCTTTGACCTATTTGTGGGCCGCTGGATTTACTGGACTGGCCAAGCCAATGGCATCTTTACCCGGCATTCCATCGCGCTGACCCTATTTGCTGGCCCCATGGGTCTGCTCTCACACCTGATCACGGAGTTCGTGCAGAAGCGGATCTTAAAGAACACCAGCGTTATCAGCGAACCAGGGATTTCGCCAGAAGGGACGACGCTGTAAGCCCTTGGCTATTATTCATCAGGCTCTACCGTTTCCGTCGTTGGGGGTGCATTCAGCCGCTGCAAGCAGTCCATCAAGGCTAGACGTACAGACTCGTGGGTGTATTCATCATCGGGGTGGGGCGTCTGGCCTGGTTGCTGAAAGTGGGGTCGCTCGTCGTAGAGGTGGCCCCAGGTTACGTCCGCCTGGCGAACTAGCTCATAGAGGGTTTCAGGGGAGGCCAAAATGCTCTCCAGCAAATCTTTAAGGGCATCGGTTGGGGTTTCCATGTGGCGGCTAAGGCGGGTTTCATCGGCCTCCATCCATCGCTGCAAAACGCTCTGGAGAGCACCGTGGCGATCCGTCAAAGTGGCTTTCAGCGTTTGCAGAGCCTCCCCCTTAGCCTGGACTAGCTTCGGTACCGGAGACTCCCCCTTCATCATGCTGCCGCCTTCCTGGCCAATTAAATCGGCCAGGGAAAAGGAGCGGCTTAACCTGATCTCTTGCTGAATATCGGGTAGGGCAGAGGACTCGTCAGGAAGCATGGCGGCTAAACCAGAGAAAAAGTATTGGGTGTGTCACAGAAGGCCATGACCCACCCAACCGGATGGCAGCGGGGTTATTCGTAGATCCAGATCTGGGCGCAGGGTGCCCAACTCACCAGTTCGGCATCGGTGAACCAGAGGGCAATTTCAGTCTGGGCGGTTTCAGGGGCATCGGAGCCGTGGATGATGTTGCGGCCTACGGTTACCCCCAGGTCGCCGCGAATGGTGCCGGGTTCGGCTTCCAGGGGCTTGGTGGCGCCAATCATCTTACGGGCCGAGGCAATGACCCCCTCGCCTTCCCACACCATTGCCACCACCGGGCCAGAGGTAATAAAGTCAACCAGGCCAGCAAAGAAGGGCGCTCCCGGTGTACGTCGTAGTGCTTTTCGGCCAGCTGACGCGGCACCGACATCAGCTTCATACCCACCAGGGTAAAGCCCTTGGTCTCAAACCGGCCAATAATTTCACTCACCAAACCCCGCTGGACACCATCGGGCTTAATCATTAAAAAGGTGCGTTCCACAGATACTAGCTCCTAACGTAGGATAAGACCTCTACTATGCTGAGAAACGAACGCCACTTTGTAAAGGATTTTGCAGAAGTTTTTATGGAAACCGCCAGCCGCCTACCTGTTCCTTTGAAGAAACCCAGTGTCGGAGGTGTTTAGCAGCACCATCTCCCATGCTCCGCCTGAACCCCCTTTAATGATGTCAGGCTATTCATTTAAGCAACGTAAGGCCTGCTGCACAATTTCTGCTCCGGCCCCAGGCTTGCAGGATTCCTCCGTCAAAATGCGTTTCCAATGGCGGCTGCCGGGTTGCCCGGCAAATAGCATCAGCATGTGGCGGGTGATTTTGTTGAGCTTCAGGCCCCGATCAGTCCAATGGTCAATGTAGGGCAGCATGGCTTCCACGACGTGCTGGCGAGTTTGCCGCCGCCATCGACCCCCTGGAGGCGGTGGTGGCTAACCCGCCGCCGCTGCTGAACCGCGAGTCCTACATTTATCAAGCGTATGAGGGGTTGCTGCTGGCCTATGTCAACACCAACCAACCGGAGTTGGCCCGGCACACCATCGACCGGGTTCTAGCCGAGTTCGCCCACCGCCAGCATTGCTG
>JAAUUR010000113.1 GCA_012031045.1 Leptolyngbyaceae cyanobacterium SM2_5_2 | reverse complement strand
ATCACCTTGTCACGGTCGGGCGGGCCATTGGTGATGCCCCAGCCATCTTCCAACTCATAGGGGCCGTAACAGGGATAGGGGAAAGGGCCAGCAGTTCCTCGGCTTTTTGGCGTACCGGCTCACGGATGCCCTCCGGCACTTGCAGGTAGTGCTGCTGAATCTCGCGGCTGTAGCTGGTGGAAGCTTGCCGCAACTGGGTGCGATCGCGAAAGGGCACCCGCGACACGGCGGTATAGGTCATGCCTTGCTCAAGACCGATGGGCGATCTTAGGCTACCTTCCCGGTCAATGGCCACTTCGCGGGTCGGGAAGTACAGTTCCCTGGGTTGATGCAGGGCGGGAATCAGGTTGGGGAAATTGCTCACCAGGGTGTAGGTTTGCACAATCTCCCGCTGGCGGGCCAGGCTGGGCTCAATGGGCAGCAGGGTTTGGTAGGAAAAGCTAGAACGGTTGAGGGTACGCACCTCATCATTGCGGGCAATATCCCAGCCCTGGCCCGTGTAATGGTCGAAGGCCAGCACCCGCCAGAAACCGGGAGCCTGGGATCTCACTCGCATCACTACTTCGGGCGTCATCACGCCGCGCAGATTTTGGTTCATCTGCTGGTTAAAGCCATAGTAGGAGGAGTTATCGACCACCCCTGGCCCGGTCAGCTTACCCTTGCCCTGGATGGTGCCCTGGCCGCCCTCTCCCCCAAAGCCCTGCTCCGCCTGGGCGGCATCATCGCTGAGGTAGCCAGGGTTGATGATGGCCTGCCCGGTAAACCCGGCCTCGGTGTCGATAGTAGAACTGACCGGAAAATTTTGAATTTGATACCCCGGTAGGCGCGGGAGGAAAAGAAAAATTAGCAGCCCCAGGGCAATGGTCAAGCTCAGTAACCCCAGGAGTTGACGCAGGGCCAAACCCGGTTTAACCTGCTGCCACGGTAGCGGTGCCAGCCCCAGGCGCGATTGGTAGTCCAGCACCAGTACCGGAATCGCCAGTACCAGAAACAGCAACAGTAGCGGCGCAAAGGCTAGGGTTTGGCTGATGGTAGCCGCCACCCCCAGCAGAATCAGCCCGATCATCATCGAATAGCCCAGGTCTTTGCGGCGGGGCAGGTCAAAGCTGTGCAGCACCTGAAGCTGAATCAGCAGCTCAGCCAGAATAATCCGCGTATCACCCGGTTGTTGCAGCAGCCGCGAGAAGAACGCCGCCAGGGCCACCAGCATGCCAATGGCAATAAAAAACTTAATCGCCACGTTGCGATACCGTCGTCGCCGCCAGCTATAGAGCGCTCCCACCGCACTGAGGGGAATGGCCAGCAAATTCCATAGTGACGTTTGAGTCACCCCCGCCGCCGCTACGGCCACGGAGGCAATCCCCAAGGTCACCAGGCACTGCACCAGCACCCGCAGCAGGATGGAGTCTTCCACCTGGCTGGAATCGGTAGCCTGGCTAAGGCGGGAAGCGGCGAACCATTGAGCGACGGTCATAGGGCAAAAGGGGAGTGAGTCGCTTCTATGCTATCCCAACCTTTAGAGGGAGTCAGAAACCCGGTTTCTAGACTAGGCGTTAGTCAGAAAAAACAAAACACCGCTGGCTCAACACTTCATTTTTCGGTCTTTGTTCTTCGTTTTTCTCAAAATCACGCCACCTCCTCCAACTCGGCCTCCGCCTCGCCCAGCACCGTGAGGAACTGAAGCGCCATTGCGATGTAGGTGGCGCACTGGGTGGGTGGCAGTTGGTAGAACGATTGCCAGGCCGTCGCTTTGTCATGCTCATAGGTTTGGCTGCGCTGGGGCTGCTGGTCGAGCCAGCCCAGGCGCACGGCGTGGCCAATCAGCACATCCAGGTAGATGTAGTCCTCAAAGTAGAGGCCGGGGTTGACGGCGAAAATTTCGCCCAGTTCCCGCAGGGCTTCCAGGTTAACGTGGCGGTACTCTGGAGCCTGTATTTTGCTCAGCAGGTGGGTGATGCGGCGCTCGAAGTTTTGCTCGCCGGGGGTCATTTCGGAGAGGATGCGATCGCTATCCAGCCGATTTTTGCGGTCAAACTTATTGCCGATCACAATGCCCTTAGAGTGTTGCAGCACCTCCCACACCTGGGTGTAAAACTCCTGGGGAATGCGGGCGATTTCTCCATCAATCACCCGCATGCGCCACCAGTCCTGGGGAGTGGGGGCCGCCGCCTCTGGGAGTGGCTCAATATCATCGGGCACCACCTGCCAATTGATGTTGGCGGGAGCTTTGACGTGTAGCGATTCCCGCTGAAAGATTGACTGGTTGAGCCCACTGAAGCCCGCCAGCACCTTCTGCAAGCGAGTTTTTAGCTCAAAGGGGCTGAGGCCCAGCAGTTGGCCGTAGGCTTCGTCCTGGGGAATATCGCGTTCGCGGGCCAGTTCACTGGTGAGCAGCAGCAGCAGATAGCCCACGCGCAGAGTCAGCAGCCCGTTGAATAGCGTCGGTTCAGCTTTGATCAAAATACTCAGGTCAATCAAAATCTCCTGGGTAAGGACGTGATCTCGCCCATCGTCGCCGCAGAAGGTGCGAACTTTCTCGATGATTTCGCCGTGGGCCATCGGGTCAGTAATCAGCGAGGCTTCGCTGTAGGACTTACCGACGGAAATTTGCTTCTGGCGCACCAGCAATTCAGTAACGGCATCGGAAAGGGTGATATCGGCCTTTCCCAGCAGCCCTGCGGCCCGTCGCAGAATGTCCCACTGTTCGAGCTGGCTGGCCTTGGCATAGACTTCATCCAGCAGGTTTTCGACCGTAACCTGGCGGTTAGGGCCGCCCAGGCCGGTGTCAAAGGTCATTCCCTTTAGATTTTTCAGGGTGCTGAGTAGTTCAATCTGCTCGTAGATATTTCTAGATTCACGCAGTTGGGTCAGCAGGTGATCCAGATTGGTTTCGCGCTCCAGGTCAAATTCCTCTAGCAGCGTGAGGGGGCCATCGTGTCCCGGCTCAAAGCCCAGGTAGGCCGTCCAGGGTGGATTGTAGCCCAGGGACGTGCTGCCCAACTGGTAGCTGTTGACGTTGTCTACCCGCTCCAGGGTAGCAGTCATCATCAACTGGTGCAGTGGTCCCACCTTAACCGGCACGTGGTCGCAGCGTCCACTCAACAGTTCCTGCATTAGCGCCAGCAGCGGTGACTGATGGATGGGCTTGTGCCCCAGTTGAAACATGGTGTGGGTCAGCATGAGTGTTACGGTGGGCCGTCCTGGCTCACGCCAGTGGTCGTAGATGTAGGCCAGCTCACTGCGGATTTGAGCGACCAAAAAGTGATAGTCGAGGGTGAGGTAAAACTGCTGCTGATCTAAGAAAGACGGCAAAAACACCACTGCATCGCCCTTAATCCGAAAGACGCGGGAGGTGGTGAGGCTACGCAGACGGCGAATCGGGCGACCGCTGAGGCCAAGGGCCGGGTTTTTGCCGATTTCAGCGTAAATAGCCGAGAGTTCCGCAGCCGGGAAAACCTGTACGGGGTCAATTTCCTCCAGGGTTTGGGTGGGCAGGCCGCAGGTGTTGAGTTCCGCCTGTAGGGCTTTGTCTTCCGCCAGCAGCGCAATTTGTACCGCCGGATAACGCTGTTCGCCAATTTTGAGATGACGACCCAGAGGATCCAGATCACCAGGTTTGAGCAGTCCGTCCTGGAGCAGCTGGCCCAGAATGTAGAGACTCTGAGCCCACACTAGGGGGACGTTGTCGTTGGGTAGGCGGGTCTGGCTGCCGGGTTTCTCGCGTTCCAGGTCGAGTTTCTCGGTGGGAACGTAGTAGAGCTCTGGCAGCAGGCCGACGCCGTGGTGATCGACGGCTAGAGTGGCCAGACGGTCTTGATAGAATCGGATCTGGTCGCTATCTCCGGCGAACAAGCTATCCAGCCACAGGTAGGTAAAAAACAGCGGCCACTCACACTCAATGTGCTCAAACTGGCGCAGTTCTTCCGGTTCGTAGTGGAGGCGGGTAGTGTCTTCGAGGACGGTCTGGTGGCCATCTCGCAGAAATCGCTTGCAGCCGTAGCGGCCTTGGAGCTTATCGACAATTTTTGCCGGGTCTTGCGTACCAGGTCGGCATCCTCCACCGCAAAGGCCGGGAAGCCAATGATGCTGAGCAAGGCGGCATCCACTTCCTTAGAGCCCGATTCCCTCGGCAGGAGGGATTCTAGCGTGATGCGAGCCCGGGCAATTTCGTCGGTGAGCACGTGGATGATGGAGGACTGCCCGCCCCGCATACCAAACAGGTTTATACCCCCGCATCGCCTCCAAAGCCGCCTTGGCCATACCCACAGAACTGGCGTTGAGTTCGGGCTTACCGTGGTTAATTTTATTGCCCCTCTCCCAGATGCCATAGTCTGGCGTGCGGTAGGCGCGGCCAATGTAGTAGACCAGGTTTTGGACAAAGTTGACCTCATCCTGGGTGTAAATGATTTGCAGCCCAGAAGCCGTCATCTGGGCCAGCATCAGCAGAAATACCGAGGTGGCATCAATTTGTAGATGACCCCACTCGTCATCCCTCACCACGGGGTTACCCGTAGCCGTATCGTACTTGGCGTGGAGCGCTTCCAGGGGATCTTGCCGCTCCTTAAAGCTCTCTACCTTATGGGCCTGCCGTAACATGGCCACCAGCAGCCCCCGCATCAGCTTGACTACGCTCTGCTCAAGCTCAACGGTGCGGCCCTGGTCATCGTCAAGCTGGCGATAGGCCAAAGCTAACCCCCACACTGCCAAAATGCTGTAGACGTTGTCGCGCACCCAGGCATCGGTATAGTTGCCGTGGCTATTTACCGCTGTGCTGGCGGGCATTAACCCGCTAATGGGGTGCTGGCGCGACAAAACTACCGTTTTGACCTGGGTGTAGTACTGGTCTAACTGCTCTTGAATACGTGCTAACGACATAGGCTGGAGTGGATAACGCAGTAACATAAGAGCGGGCAACGCCCACCGGCTGACATCGACAACGGGTAGGATGAACACTGTCTACCCACCCACCTGGCTGGGAAATTAGACGGCTAGTTAATCCGGGCTTAACCTACTCTACGAGGTTCTGTCTCCAATGGGCACCTACCCCGGAGGTTCCTGCTAGGCTAGCCCAGTTTGCCCATACCCATTGGCCTCTTCAGGATTCCTTGACCAAACTCTGGGTTTCTCAATCGCTCCTCCCCTGATGCCTTAAAATAGCTTGGTTCTGGCGCTCAACCGTTGCTGATGACAAACCCAGCCCTTGGCCATTGAGGGTAACAGCTCTCTGGTTTCGTCGTCTTCTTTACTAAAGGTTTATCTAATTCCTGCATCCTTAGAAGACATCATCTTTACTCTGAATGATGAAAACCTACGCGAAGGACTATCCAACATGACAACCCTAAAAGTTGGTATTAACGGATTTGGCCGCATTGGCCGCCTGGTATTTCGAGGCGGAGTTAAAAACCCTAACATTGAATTTGTCGGCATTAACGACCTGGTACCCGCCGAAAATCTGGCCTACCTGCTTAAGTATGACTCTACCCACGGGCGCTTTGACGGCACCGTTGAAGCCGCAGACGACGCGATTATTGTGGATGGTAAAAGAGTGCCCTGCATGGCCGTCCGTAACCCGGCTGAGCTGCCCTGGAAAGACCTGGGAGCCGACTATGTGGTGGAATCCACCGGCTTGTTCACCACCTTCGACACGGCTCACCAGCACATTGATGCCGGGGCTAAGCGGGTGATTATCTCGGCTCCCACCAAGGATCCTGACAAGGTTCACACCATGGTTGTTGGGGTCAACCACGAAACCTACAACCCCGCCAATGACCTGGTTGTGTCTAACGCTAGCTGTACCACCAACTGCCTGGCCCCCATCACCAAGGTGATTCACGATAACTTCGTACTCACCGAAGGGCTGATGACCACTGTGCACTCGGCCACCGCTACCCAACCCACGGTGGATGGCCCCTCTAAAAAGGACTTCCGGGGCGGGCGTGGAGCAGGGCAGAATATCATTCCCTCTTCTACAGGAGCCGCTAAGGCCGTGACCCTGGTGCTGCCGGAACTCAAGGGCAAGCTCACGGGCATGGCCTTCCGGGTGCCCACCCCCAACGTGTCGGTGGTAGACCTCACCTTCAAAACCGAGAAGTCTATTTCCTACGACGACATCTGCGCCGTTATGAAGGCCGCCGCCGAAGGCCCGATGAAGGGGATTTTGGGCTACACCGACGAGGATCTGGTGTCCTCAGACTTCATCACCGATTCCCACTCCAGCATTTTTGATGCGAAAGCGGGCATCGCCCTGAATGAGAACTTCTTCAAAGTCGTAGCCTGGTACGACAACGAGTGGGGCTACTCCATGCGAGTGCTCGACCTGATACTGTACATGGCTATGCAAGACGGCATCCTGTCTGGGGTGAAAATTCCCGCCCTTGCGTAGAGGGCTTTTGGTGTAGATTGTTGGTAGGTTAGATCCCAGGGTTTTGTAAAACCCTGGGATCTGGAGTTGGTCATGTGTGGACGGTTTAGTCTGGCTAAAGGTGGCGAAGAACTGGCGGAGTGCTTCCAAATTCACCCGGCTCTGCCCATTGAGCCTCGCTATAACATCGCCCCGACTCAGCCAGTGGTGGCGGTTGTTGCTACGGCAGAGGCTCCTCAGCCCCAGTTTCAAATTCTACGGTGGGGGCTGATTCCAAGCTGGGCTAAGGATATTACCATTGGCAACCGGCTGATCAATGCCCGGGCCGAAACGTTGGCCGAGAAGCCTTCCTTTCGGGCTGCCTTTAAGCGGCGACGCTGCCTGATTGTGGCCGATGGGTTCTACGAATGGCATCAACAGCCTGATGGCAAGCCCAAGCAGCCCTATTACATTTTTCTGAGAGACCATCAGCCCTTTGCCTTTGCCGGGCTCTGGGAGCATTGGCTGGATTCTACCAGTGGCAGCGAACTGCAAACCTGCACCATCCTAACCACCGAGCCCAACGAGCTGATGGCCTCCATTCATACCCGGATGCCGGTGATTCTACCGCCAGAGGACTATGCCCCCTGGTTAGACCCCGGCTTCTACCAACCCTCGGTGCTCCAGAGTATGCTCCGCCCCTACGAAGCCGCTGCGATGGATCGCTATCCGGTGTCTACGCTAGTGAATAAACCCCAACATGATTCGCCGGATTGCATCGTGCCGCTGTAACTGATGGTCGTGTGAACATTCCCCTGATCACCCCTGATCACCACATAAACCGGAGCCCTTGCTGCATTAAAAAGGCCTGCAGAGAAGGCATTTGTCCGGTCACCACAATTTGTGACGGGGTGAGGTCGTCGGGTTTACCATAACGCAGCAGCCAGCCTGCCGTAGCTCCTGCGGCGCCGCCAATGCTCCACTCGCCGTAGTGGACGCGGGTAACGCCGTTGACAATGTGGCTAACGGCAATGCCCTTGCCGCCAATTAGCACGTTATCCACACCCTGGGGTACCAGGGCCTCTAGGGGAATTTGCAGGGGCCGCACCACAAATTCCTTAATACTGGCCCCCGCCGCTTCGTAGGAAGGCCGCCAAGCCCGATAACGGCAACCGTGAATATCAATGTCGTAGTGGGCTAGAGCCACAGCCGTGGGGCTAAAATCACGCCCTCCGGTCATATCTTCGCGCAAATCGACTTCTACGGCCATAAAGCTCTCCTGGCCATAGGCGGGGCGGCCCAAAATGCGTCGTCCCTCACGAATGTAGGGCACCATGCTCAGCCCTGACTGGGTTCCCAAGGGTGCGTCTTCTCCCCTGAGAAAGGTAAGCGGCAGTTTGCTGGTGGCCTCACGTTCCATCAGCCAGTCGGCAAACATCAGCGCGTGGATTTCGCCATACTTGAGGGATTCCGTCGAGAGCCCGCCCATCCAGTTTTGCTTTTGCCCGCTGAGCCGCAGGTCTTCCTCGGTAAGCACCAGGGGAGGATCCATAAAGTGCCAATCGTTGCCCTTGTTCCAGTTAATCAGGGTCATTTCCCCGGGCCGAGTGATGTTGACATTGCTATCACCAGGCACTTGACTGACAATGCGGCGGTAATTAAAAACGCTACCTGTATTGAAAAACTGAAACCCCTCCAGGTCAAACTCGCCCCGGTGTTCGGCCTTGGTAAAGGCCGGTTCGACCTTTTGCAGGTCTCTCAGGCTTTCGCCCTTGTCATCAAGGGTAGCCAGCACAAAAGGATAGGTGTAAGCCTGGGTGCAGTCAGGGTTATCTCTGGGCGGAGCGTTGACCTCGCCCGTAAAGGCTTGGGAATCCGATCCCAGGCGGTGGGGCAGGTTGGCCCAGCCCACCAGTTCGCCCGTGTCAGTGGCGTCAATCACAATCATGCGGCGACCGGGGGGCGGTTGCAAACGAATCGGGATTTTGTTGTAGCGATCGCTATCCGACCAGCTGTACCACTCCCCCAGTTCCTCAGATAGCCGCCCGGTGGGCACATAGTTAGGATCGCGGGGAATGCGCCTGACGCCATAGATCGCCGTAATGGTGCGTCCGGTGGCATCAAAAGCCGCCCCCTTAAAGGCTGTAGAGGTGGCCCAGCGACTATTAGGAGCAGCCTGGGCCGCCTCTCGCAGCCACATTTCGGCGGCGGTAGCCCCAGCCTTAGGACTAAAGCAAAGCTCCCCAACCCAACAGCTATTGGTTTTGTGAACCGGCAGTTGTGAGGGGAGCCCAGTCCAATCTGGCAGGTAAACCGGCTGACGTTGAATTAACGCCTTAAACGCATCCCAACTGGGGGAAAAATTACGCTGCCAGCGCATGGCCCGCGATTCATCAATGGCGGATACGCCCTGGGAGCTAATCTGCCCCCCCAGCCAGGGGGTCAGTTCAATCACGCAGGTAGTAATGCCGGTTCGCATGGCGTGGGAGGCCGCTGCTACCCCACCCAACGTGCCACCGATAACCACCACCTCACAACTCCAGACCTCCTCAGCCAGGGGCAGCGGGTTGAGGATGGGACGACCATTGGCCGTCTGAATTTGCCGAATACCAGTAGCCACCTCAGCTCGGTTAACCACCTGCCCCACCGGACGCTGGGCCATCAGTTCTGGCTGCCACCAGTGGCCGCTAACGCTGCGAAAGGCCGCTAACAGCAAGCTACTACCGAGCAACGAAGCCATTAACAAAGCCGAGAGGCGGGTAAAGCGCCGTTGGTTTCGTTTACGTTTTAGCGGCAGTGAACGGTAGCGGCGATGCTCCACCATGGAAGGGGTTTCACAGAACTCGGTGTGTCGTCTGTGAGTGTAACAACGAAAAAGACGAACGGCGCATGAAAATTATCAGAAGCTAGGCTTTGGGGATGGAGTCCTTAAGGATCAGCTTTGCACCCCACCTAGAACGCCAGTACCCCGCTGCTAACTCAAAAAAGTTTTCTGAACCACTAAGGCGAAAGACCTCTAAAGAGGACTTGAACCGTGGCCTAGTCTGCTTGAGCAGACTTTAGTGATCAACCAGGGATCTCACTCGTTGGTGCTCCAGGCCAAAGTCTAAAGCCTAAAACTAAAAATGAGAATTGCTGCCCAGATTCTTTGAGTTTTATCCGGTTATAGCAGCTTTTTTAGATGGCTTACTTGATACTGTTTGATCGATTCGATGGAGTCGGAATCGCCAGAGTTCCACATAGTCTCAACCTCTCTGTAAGATTCGATACGAGCCTCATAGGTGCCACTATAGTTTCCATAGGGACTACAAAAGTGAATTTGCACCTCGGCCCAGTCTGGGTAGTCGGCGTCAGGGTCAGAGAGGGCCAGGGTTTCTCCCTGCTTCAGGTAATTGAGCCAATCCCAACCTTCTTGTATCCAGATCTGCTCAGAGGCGTTATCCTGCGGCAACGCCAGCACCGCATTGGAAATCTCAGCAACCAGCGCATTGCCCACGGTAGAGCTAGAAGGAGTAGCCAGGTTACCGGTAGATTCCAGCACTACTTCTAACCCGGCATCGGTAGGGTTGATCTGGATGCCAGTAATTTGTGTAATCCCCTGCGCTACTGGCTGGGCGTTAATTTGGGCCATCCATTCATTCACTGTCGTAGCGGGAAGGGGGAAGGTGAGGGGGTGAGGGGGTGAGGGAGTGGCAGTCGCCTGACCGAGTTCGTTTACCCTGTTATCACTGGTTGAGCGATCTTGAGCCCAGGCCTGCGGAGGGCTAACAGTGCTCCACACCGCTAGAATGCTGGTCAGCCCTACCCAACACCATGTGGTTGTCCTGGGATGAGATCACCTAGGATCAAGGCATTAATGAATCGTCCATTCCAGCCATGGTTGCCTCATCGCAGTACCTCACCGCCGAAGACTACCTTCAGCTTGAAGTCGAAAGCCCCGTCAAACATGAGTACTTTGATGGAGAAGTTTACGCGATGGCTGGAGCCAGCGATGGGCATGTCACCATTGCTGGCAATCTATTTGCCCTGCTCCGCAGCCATGTGCGCGGTACGGGCTACCGAGTCTACATTTCAGACATGAAGGCCCGCATTGAGGCCCGCAACCGCTTTTTCTACCCCGATGTGATGGTGACCTGTGACCCGCGCGATCAGGACACTGCGGGCTACAAGCGCTTCCCGAAGCTGGTGGTAGAGGTGCTATCTGAATCGACTGAAGCGTTTGACCGGGGCGATAAGTTTGCGGACTACCAAGCCCTGGAGAGCTTAGAAGAATACGTGCTGATCAACACGCGCCATCAGCGGGTAGAATGCTTTCGCCGCAATGGGGTGGGGCTGTGGGTGTTGCAGTATTACACGCCCGATACCCAAACCTTTCACCTGGAGAGCCTCGACTTTACCGATATCATCGCTGCGCTGTACGAAGATGCAGAGCTTGAATAAGCTACGCAAGCGATTCCTTGCAACAAGTAGAGCTCTCCAGAAAAGATTTTTGATGGACTCGTAATAAGGGCTTTAGCCCTTACTCTGACAATTCTTGGAGAGGTCTAGTAAATGTTTGAGCCTTTGTCGATAGGATTTAAACTACGCGAACGACGGCTTAAACGATATCAACAAAAACTTATACAAGACCAATTTGGTACGATCGCCTCATGTTTGACCCCACCTGTAAGTTTCTCGCAGAAAATTTTCCAACCGACTTTGCGGCTTGGCTACTGGGTGAACCCATTGCCTTAGCTAAACTCAGCCCCACTGAACTATCCTTAGAACCCATCCGAGCCGACTCATTGATTTTGCTGACTTCAGATCCGGTAGTCTTACAAATTGAGTTTCAAACGGAACCAGACTCCACGATGCCTTTCAGAATGGCAGACTACCGCTTGAGGGTCTATCGACGATTTCCGCAAAAACGGATGCAGCAGGTTGTCATTTACCTAATGTCATCAAAGTCTGATCTGGTTTATCAGACGGTGTTTGAGATTCCCGGAACTCGTCATGAATTTGAGATTGTTCGCCTGTGGGAACAGCCCACGCAAATCTTTCTAGAGTCACCGGGTTTATTACCCCTGGCAGTTCTCACGCAAACCCCAGACCCCAATCAAACGCTGCGGCAAGTGGCATCCCGCATTGGTTCTATTCCAGACAAGCAAATGCAAAGCAATGTCGCTGCTTCAGCCGGGATTCTAGCTGGGTTAACATTGGATAGAGACTTCATCAATCAAGTTCTCAGGAGAAAAATCGTGGAACAGTCTGTCATTTATCAGGAGTGGCGCGAAGAATTTCTTCAGGAAGGACGCCAGGAAGGGCGCCAGGAAGGAGAACGATCGCTGATTCTGCGTCAGTTAACCCGTCGCTTTGGAGCAGTACCGGAGGGCTTAAGCGATCGCCTTAGTACCCTTTCGCTAGATCAACTCGAAGCCCTCGGTGAAGCCTTGCTGGACTTTAGCTCCCTGTCAGATTTGACACAATGGCTGGAGCAAGCCTGTCGCTAAATCATCTAGGGCTTATCCTGCTGGAATTTTGGCAACCTCTGCGGATTGCAGCGCTTTGGAGTGCTGTATATCCCAGTGAAGTGGCATAGGCTAAGATAACGTAAATGAGCCGATGGATTAATCTGCTAGCGCTTCTGCCCAGTACCAGTCTCACCCTGCTGGTGATTAGCATTGCCTTTTTGAGGTTCTATGACGAAACCGACTTCCTCTTCCTCGGACAACTCGCTAATCCCCGTCTCTGGAGCAACCAACTCACCGTGGCAGCCCTCCTGGTGGCAGTGGTTAATCTCGGCGTTGAGTGGAACCGTCGAAATCGAGAAACAGATCGCCTCGATGAAGCAGAGAGACGAAGAGCGGAAGATGAAGGACGAAGAGCAGAAGATGAAAGACGAAGAGCGGAGGAACGAGCAGAGGATGAGAGACGAAGAAGAGAGAATCGAGCAGAGGATGAGAGACGAAGAAGAGAGAATCGAGCACGAGCAGAAGCTCGCAGAACTGAAGAGGCAGAACGCCAGACTCGCAGAGCTAGAATCGAGGTTGAACGAGATCTTGCATTCTTGAGCTTTTTGCTTGACCCGTCAGCGCATAATCGGGATGTGTTGACCCAGACGATCTCGTTGCTATCAGAGTATCGCGGTAGCCTACTAAAGCAAGCTTATCAGTAAAGACATCTACAAATAAATCTCTATGCCGATGGAATTTTGGCAACCTCTGCGG
>JAAUUR010000112.1 GCA_012031045.1 Leptolyngbyaceae cyanobacterium SM2_5_2 | reverse complement strand
GGTACCCTCAGCGGTAGGCCAGGGCCACCATAAAAGCGCTGATAGAACTTCTCCATTTGGGTGAGCAGGTGCTGTCCTAGGGTGAGCAAGCGCTGGTAGTACGCCTCAGTCGAAGCGTCGGCAGGGGCTGGAAAAGATTGCACGGGTAATCCGCAGTCGGCCTCCAGGCGACCCATCAACCGATTGAGGGCGGCCCAATTTGGGCTGGGGATAGATGGTAGCGCAACCCTACCGGCAACAGCACAACCTCCTCAACTCGTCCAGCCTTTTGCAAGTCTTCTACGGCCCAAAAGGCCACCTGGGCTGTCCCTGGCTCCAGGGGGCTGATAATTTCACTATGACCGTTGGTGGCTCCCTCTGGTGCAATGGTGACTGGAAACGGCCCGTTGACGATATGCTCCCTGACTGATTTAAGCGCTTTGAGATCAAGCCGCCGTCCCCGGTGAACGGGAATACCCCCCAGGCTGGCAAAAAACCACTTTAGCCAGGCCCCGGCCCACAGGGGCATGCCCCGGTCGTACATAAAAAAGCTATGGATAGGCCGCTGCAGGTTAAATCCCTGCTGGCAGGCCGCCTGGGGCACTAAACGAGAAAACAGGTAGGACAAACACAGCGGATCATCCACCTGACTAGTGGCGAAAGGCCATAATCAGTCGCGTTTTGCCCGTTTGGAACTGCTTAACGGCCTGGGCTAAAACCTCAGGATTATCGCAAGTGACTGGCCAGATACCGGCAGGCAACCACGGCCTGAGCCGCACCCGCAGCAAGAATGGCAGCACAATATACCCACCCCGCACAACCCAAGCTCGGTAATGGGGTGGAATAAAGCCAAGACGAGGCTGAACGGATTGGGGTACCGACAAAACAGACTCCAGTGAGCAACCCCTAAGATTTTGCCATCATTAGAGCACTCTAGCCTTGAGCAACGTCCCCGGCAGGGTCAACAATTTACTAAAGGAGGGCACGTAGGCCCGCTTAGTGAATACGTTGTAGTCGTTTTCTTCAATCACATTCAGGATCTTACGGTAAAGATCCAGAGCCGACCACACAGGCCAGCGAGCATCAGGGCTAAGCAGCCGAATGCCGGTTTCAGCCTCGGTATAGAACTGGCGCGCCCGCTGGATTTGAAAGGCCATCAGTGCTCGCCAGCGATCGTCCAGCACACCTGCCATTAGCTCGGCCTCACTGTAGTTAAACTGTTGGAGGTCTTCTAGGGGCAGGTAAATGCGGCCCCGACGGGCATCTTCTCCAACATCGCGCAGGATATTCGTGAGCTGGTTGGCAATGCCGAGGGCAATGGCCTGGGGTTTGGGATCCGTATCTTCCTGGCGACACCAGGGAGCCGTTTGCAGCTGGGTGTCTACCCCCATCACCGTGGTAGACATCAGCCCCACGGTACCGGCCACCCGATAGCAGTACAGTTCGAGTTCCTTAAAACTTTCGTAGCGAGAGCGGTGCAGATCCATCCGCTGACCCGCAATCATGTCGCGAAAGGGCTGAATGTCTAGGGGAAACTGGTCTAGCGTATCGACTAGGGCCACGTCTTCATCATCGACCGGGCAGCCCGCAAAAAGTGACTCCAGCTGGGCTTCCCAACGGTCTAAGGTTTTCTCGCTGGTGAACTGAGCCTGAGGGCCATCGACCAATTCATCCGTTCTACGACACCAAACGTAGATTGCCCAAATGGCTCGACGCTTGGCTGGGGCCATGAGCATGGTGCCCATATAGAATGTCTTAGAGTACTTAGCGGTTACCCGGCGACAAAGCTCGTAGGCATCCTCAACAGAGGACAGGGATTGGCTAGGGGGAGAATCAGTCAGTTGCAGCATCAATATCTCAAACTGGAGAAGGTAAATCTCAAACCGACCACAGATGTATTTGCTTTAGACTAGCCTCTCACAACTGCACACAACTTTGGCAAAACAGTTGAAATTAGCTAAAGGCTCCCGGCATCATCCCAAAATTGACGCTGGAGCACAGGTAGAGCAGGCAAGGAGTCGTTTCCTCAGACTATGGATTAAGTCTGTAACCACTAGCTCAAGGTTGACATCCTACATCCCGGCTTTAGGCTACTTTGGCCTGGCAATTTTAGCCACCAGACCTAAACCGTTGGCTCAGGCCAGCAGCCAGAATAGCCCTAATCGCAAAGGTCTTGATTGATTATATGTTGCAATCTGTAACATTGCCCGTTCCGACATCCTTTTCGTTCAATGGCCCCTTAGCCGAGCTTTCTAGGCCCATGCATTCCAAATCTTTGCTGGCCCAGATAAAATAAGAAACTGTGCCCACAAATGCAGGCCGTAATGGCTGGCTGTTGTAGCTCGAACTGGGCGGCCCTGGCCAGCTGCTCAAGAACCTTCACTGGTTTCTGTGGACGGGCTACACGGGTGGTGTGGTGTGCCTCATTGGCGTATTTTGTAACGGTTGCTGGGAGCCCTGCCTGTGCCTCAATCTAATGTTGACTTTTTGCTTCAATCTGACCCGCTGCTAGCCAGTATTTTGCAGCGTGAACTTCAGCGCCAGCGCGATCACCTGGAGCTCATCGCTAGCGAAAATTTCACCTCCCCGGCGGTACTGGCCGCTCAAGGCTCTGTACTAACGAATAAGTATGCCGAGGGTTTACCCCGCAAGCGTTACTACGGGGGCTGTGCCTTTGTGGATGAGGCCGAGCAACTGGCCATTGACCGCGCTAAGGAGCTGTTTGGGGCCGCCCATGCCAACGTCCAACCCCACTCTGGGGCGCAGGCTAACTTTGCGGTCTTTCTAGCTCTGCTCCAGCCCGGCGACACCATCATGGGTATGGATTTGTCCCACGGGGGCCACCTCACCCACGGTTCCCCGGTAAACGTGTCGGGCAAGTGGTTTAAGGTTTGCCACTATGGGGTTAGTCGCGATACGGAACAATTAGACTTTGACCAAATCCGGACGCTGGCCCTAGAGCATCGCCCTAAGCTGATCATCTGTGGCTACTCAGCCTACCCCCGCACTATCGACTTTGTGCAGTTCCGGGCCATTGCCGATGAGGTTGGCGCTTACCTGATGGCCGATATTGCCCACGTTGCCGGTCTGGTGGCAGCAGGGCTGCATCCCAGCCCGATCCCCCACTGCGATGTCGTCACCACCACCACCCACAAAACCCTGCGGGGGCCGCGTGGTGGGTTGATTCTTACCCGTGATGCGGAGTTGGGCAAAGCCTTTGATAAGGCCGTTTTCCCTGGTACCCAGGGCGGCCCCCTGGAGCATGTGATTGCCGCTAAGGCCGTTGCCTTTGGGGAAGCGCTACGCCCTGAGTTTCGTACCTATTCGGCCCAGGTGATTGAAAATGCCCAGCGGCTAGCTACCCAGCTCCAGCATCGCGGCTTTAAGGTGGTGTCCGATGGTACCGACAACCACCTGGTGCTGGTCGATCTGCGCTCCATTGGTATGACCGGTAAGCAGGCTGACCAGTTGGTGAGTGAGGTCAATATCACGGCCAACAAAAACACCGTGCCCTACGATCCTGAATCGCCCTTTGTCACCAGCGGGCTGCGCCTGGGTTCCCCCGCCATGACCACACGCGGGCTAGGTAGCGACGAATTTGCCACCATTGCCGATATCATCGCCGATCGCCTTCTGAACCCAGAAGACACTGGCATGAAAAACCACTGCCTCAGCCAGGTAGCCGCTCTGTGCGAACGCTTTCCGTTATACCCGCATCTGGGTGGGTTAGTCCCCGCTCTGGTGTAGGAACTTTGTAGTTATCTGTTCCAAATTTCTTAATAACTCCATGCTGTGGGCAGAAATTTAGGGTTTGCGCCCTTCATGATCTGTCATAATCTGCATGGAGTTTTGCCTATTTGGTGAAAGTCAACTTATCCTATGGACTGTTCCGGCTCCAATGGTCTGCTATCGGAATGGCTACACGGTTGTGGATTAGCTTATCCAGGGTTGCAGTTACCGGCGACATGGCGATAGCCAGGTATTAGGTAAAGCTCTGATTGGTGTTGTAGGGGTTTCTCCAGATAGGAGTTCAGATGCCGTTTCATCTGTATCACTTGTTTGCTTTTATTGTTTCGGCGGCGGTTGTGCTACTCACAACTCCCATAGTGCGGCGGATTGGCCTTAAAAGTGGCCGGGTAGATATGCCCGGTGGGCGCAAGGTTCACAACCAGCCGATGGTGCGGCTGGGAGGGGTTTCTATTTTTCTGGGCACTCTGACGGCACTGCTGCTAGTTTGGGCAACGGGTGGGTTTATCGATGGTACTGGGCAGCACCTGGCTCCACCGCAGGAATTTCAAATTTGGGGCGTTACCCTCGGCGGCCTCGCGTTCTTTTTGATTGGGTTGATGGATGACCTGTTTGGCCTGTCACCCATTAGTCGCCTGATCATGCAGGCACTGGTCGCTACCATTGCCTGGTACGTGGGGGTCAGCATTGATTTCTTGACCATTCCTTTTTATGGCCTAACCCAGCTGCCTGACTTGATTAGCCTGCCGGTGACGATTCTCTGGCTGGTGGGCATGGCTAACGCCATTAACTGGATTGATGGGTTAGATGGGCTGGCCGCTGGGGTATCGGGCATTGCCGCCATCGTCATGCTAGTAGTCGCGCTGTTCATGAATCAGCCTGCCGCCGCCCTGATTGCGGCAGCCTGGCGGGGGGTGCTCTGGGATTCCTGCGCTACAATTTCAACCCGGCCAAAATTTTTATGGGGGATGGCGGCGCTTACTTTATGGGCTTTACCCTGGCTGGAGTTGGGGTGATTGGCCTGGTCAAAACCGTGACCACGGCGGCTGTACTGCTGCCATACCTGATTTTAGCCGTGCCCATTTTAGATATGTCTGCGGTGATTTTGGATCGCCTGCGCTGCGGCAACTCTCCCTTCGTAGCGGACAAACGACACCTGCACCATCGCCTGCTCAAGGCTGGGCTCTCCCACCGGGTGACCGTGCTGTTTATTTACGTTCTCACCCTGTGGGCGGGCAGTTTGGCGCTGGCGTTTTCCGGTATGCCGAGCGGTATTATTTACGCCTTGGGGGCCACGGCGTTGCTGAGCTACACGGGCTGGCGGCTGCGGCAGCGGGTGAGGTAGGGAAGGCGGAAGACAGAAGGCGGCGGAAACCATGATTCGCTGGCGGTTATGAACCATAGGGATAGCGGTAGGTTTCCCGGAAGGTGTGGGCACGAAAGACGTGAACAGTTTCCACAACTTCGCCGCCGCGCTCTAGCGCCAGGGTAGTAAGTGGTTCAATGCGGTCAAACAGAGGACGATACAGTTCAATAACCGCCGGATCTTGGCTGAAGCGCTCTAGGGTCATAAATAGCGCATCCTGACCTAGCCAGTCGGTTTGATTAAACCAGAAAGCAAATCCTCTCGGATCCTGGCTAAAGGCAGTAACCGGCAGATCGCGAAGGGGATGCAGGGCCATGGCGATGTATCCGCTCAGATAGTATTCATTGGTGAAAACAAAGCCAACCTCTGGCAGAGCGGCTTGAAGGTTGGGGTCAGCAGCCATTAACTGGCGCAACTGCCCAGTATGGATGAGTTCTATGGAGCCATCCTGTTCAACCGGCACCAGGCCGCCAAAGGGGGCATAGGCACTGGGCTTTTGTAGAAATCCCAGTTGTAAATGCAGCAGCGCAAGGCAGGATAGGGTGCCTAAAAACAACCCCGAACCCCACAGCCAGCGCCTAACCCAGATAGGACGCTGCTTTTGCCAGACTACGGCCTGGGTTCCCAGCAAGATCACTAACCCCCAATAGCCCGGCGCAGGCCAGGCGGGAAAGATTTGTTGTTTTCCCCCCAACAGAGTGAACAGTAGAACAATCGGCCAAGACAACCACAGAACTAAGGCAATTTGATAGCGCTCTCGATGGGCTAGCTGGACATCCTGATGAGAGACACTAGCCGCCACCAGTCGCCCACTTTGCCGAATAGCCACCCACCAAAGTGGAAAGCCAAACAGCGGAAATAGGTAAGCGCTAGAAATTAGCCAATAGCCAATCAGTTGGGCCAGGCTAAAGGTGCTACTAGCGGTGTCACCATCAAACCGCATACCCAGCTGGAAGCGAAAGGAGATCCAGTCGTGCTGGAAGTTCCAGTACCAGAGGGGCAGCAGGGTAAGCAGAAATAGGCCCAAGGCGACTAAGGCCCAGGGCGAGCGCAGCGCTCGCCGATAGGGCCGACAAGCCAGACAAAACCCCACCAAACTTAGCCCCAGCACAAAGCCGTGATACTTACTCAAGCAGGCTAAACCAACACTCAAAACCCAAAAGAGCCAGCCGCCAGGTGGGGGTGTAAGGGCTTGGCCTATTGGTATCACTGGATGGGGTTCGTTCGTGGGGAAAAAACTCCCACAGGGCCAGGAGTAACGTGGCGCTCCAAAACAAAATGAGGCCGTTATCAGGCGAGGTGAGGATGCCAAAGGCAATGGCAAAGAGGGGGATTAGCGTCGCAAGAGCCACGGTCATCTGGCCAACGCTGGCTGAGTATAGACGAGTGGCTGCCAGGTATAGCAGCACCAGGCTTAAGCTATAAAGTGCTAACGCCCCCAGGCGAATGGTCAGTGGCGAAATCACCCCCGTTAGCCACCAGCCCAGGCCCGTCGTCAATGCCACCATGAGGGGATGGTCAAAGTAGCTCCAGTTCAGGTGGCGGCTGTACAGGTAATAGTAGGCTTCATCAAATCCTGGTAGAAGCCAAATCGCTACCAGGGTGCGATACATCAACCCACCCAACAGCAGGCCGAGCAACCCATAATTCCAGAGCGATCGCGGCTGATGCCAGCCTGCCATAATTGTTTGCCCCAATAGTCCACATTCCGTTAACTCTACCGCGCAGTGGCCGTTCTATGGGCTGGCTGGACTAGTTCTGACGATGGCCCTAGCTGGCATTGATACGGTCTCAGGGTTGGCTGTTATCGGTCATAGCGGTCTTAGGGAGGGAAGAGGTACTGAGGTAGAATCCAGGAGTTAGGAGTCAAGGGTCAGAAACTGCCTGTGGAGAGTCGCCATCGGGAATCCCGGTTATAGCCGTCCACAGCTTTCCTCTTCCGTACCAGATTATTTAGATCTGTTTTGGTACTAACGCTCTACCCCTGCATCCTACCAAATTGTTTTGGTTTAAACTGTTCAGTCGCGGTCATGGGTCATGGGCAAATGTGCCGAAATTATATGTGTGGGTACTGAACTCCTGCTGGGAGATATCCTCAACAGCAATGCTCAATTTTTGGCCAGAGAATTAGCTGGGCTGGGCATTCCCCACTACTTTCAAACCGTGGTAGGCGATAACCCAACCCGCATTCAACAGGCGGTGGGCATAGCCTGCGAGCGCTCAAATCTGCTGCTGTTTACCGGTGGCTTGGCCCAACCCCCGATGACCTAACCATTGAGACCCTAGCCAACTTTTTTGGGGCTCCCCTGGTGGAGGATCCGGACATTCTGGTTGATATTGAGGCTAAGTTCACCAGTCGGGGTCGAGTTATGCCCCCCAGCAACCGCAAACAGGCTTTCCTGCCGAAAGGGGCAACGGTGCTACCCAATAACCAGGGCACAGCCCCCGGCATCATCTGGGAGCCACGCCCTAACTTGCTGCTGATGACCTTTCCGGGGGTGCCACGCGAGATGGAAGCCATGTGGCGCGAAACCTCGGTGCCCTACCTGCAAGATCATGGGTGGGTGCATGAAACCATCCTCAGCCGCATGTTACGATTCTGGGGCATCAGCGAGTCAGCCATGGCGGAGCGGGTGGCGGAGTATCTCAACCTCAGCAATCCCACAGTAGCTCCCTACGCCAGCCATGGCGAAGCCAAACTCAGGATTACGGCCAAGGGTGCCTCTACAGCCGCCGCCCTAAGCCTGATTGAACCCGTTGAAAAGGCCATTAAGGCCCTGATGGGGACAGATTGCTACGGAGTCGATGGGGATAGTCTGGCCTCTGTAGTGGGTTCACTACTATCGCAGCGGCAGCAAACCTTGGCCGTGGCCGAGTCCTGCACAGGAGGTGGCCTAGGACACCTGCTAACGACCATCGCCGGGAGTTCTGCCTACTTCTGGGGCGGCATTATTGCCTACGATAATTCCGTCAAGGTTAACCTGCTTAAGGTGGATGCGGTGGTTCTAGAGCGTGAAGGAGCCGTCAGTGCAGCGGTGGCAGAGCAAATGGCCCAGGGGGCTAAGGATGCTCTGGGCACTGACTGGGCCTTGAGCATCACAGGAATCGCTGGGCCAGAAGGCGGCAGTTCCACCAAGCCTGTGGGGTTAGTGTACATTGGCTTGGCTACGCCAGCCGGTGAACGTCTCAGTGTTAGATACGAGTTTGCTGGTTTTCGAGGTCGCGATTGGGTGCGGGAATTAAGCGCCTATTCAGCCCTGGATTTGCTCCGACGTCACCTACTGTGACAAGTAGCTTGATCATTTCCGCCAATTGGTTATGATGGGTTTATGTATAATCTGCGATTGCCTGGCAAGGTGAGGAGCCACTTCGTGAGCAGCACGCCTGGGGTAATGCAGTCCAGTAAGGAGTTGGGCTCTATATGGATTACATCGAAAAGGCTCTCGAAAAGCTGCGTGAGTGGATTGAGCGAGTAGTAGACGCGCTTTTCGGGCCTAAGCCCCAGCACGAGCCTGATCTGATTCCTGTTCCTGTAGAAGAACCTCGCCGGTAGTAGACTGTTATAGGTTTCCCAAACTTTATTGAATGTTGCTTCAATGCTGATTGGGTCAAGGGTTTTGGAAGGCAACCTTGTGGTAAGCCGCTTTCTGTGCTGATTTTGGTGGAAGCTCTGGTTAGGTTAAAATCCAGGGCTTCTTCTTATTGCAGGCGCAGAGGGTAACTTGGCTCGGTCGCCTGAATTTATCAAGCCATGGGGGATTGCTAGAGTGCTGCGGATCCAGGTAGTGCACGGCCCTAACCTAAATATGCTGGGCTTACGAGAGCCAGGCATCTACGGCACTCAGACGTTGACCGATATCAATCAGGCTCTGGAGGTAGCGGCTCAGCCCTTGGGTGTTCAGCTTGAGTGTTTTCAGTCCAATAGCGAAGGTGCCCTGGTCGATTGCATCCAGGCGACCTTTGGCCAAAAAGACGGCCTGCTGATCAACCCCGGTGCCTATACCCATACCAGCCTGGCTTTGCGGGACGCGATCGTCGCTGTGGGGCTGCCTACCGTGGAAGTGCATCTCAGCAACATCCATAAACGCGAAGCCTTCCGCCATCACTCCTGCATTGCACCGATAGCCGTGGGGCAAATCTGTGGCTTTGGGGCCGATAGCTACTATCTGGGCCTACAAGCGCTGGTCAATTACCTAAAATCCCTCCCTCCCCAATCCTAGACTTTCCCCCGTCCTCCCCGCCTCTTGTTTTATGACCACCGCTACGGCCACCATCAAGTTTCTCCGCCAGCCCACCACCAATGCCTGGCTGGAGCAAGCCCTGGCCCATTTAGATACTGTTCTCCTTGACCATGCTCAGTGTGAACGTAAGGCCGCTGGGGTTGCACTGAGCCTGATCAATCGCTACCCCTCCGATGCACCGCTGGTCAACGCTCTAACTGTCATTGCCCAGGAAGAACTGGCCCACTTTGCCCAGGTCAACCAGTGGCTAGAACGGCGGGGGGTGCCGCTGCGTCCTCTACCGCCCCCGCCCTACGGGGCCAAGCTGCGGGAGCAGGTGCGGCGGCAAGAGCCCTACCGACAGCTCGACCTGTTGCTGGTGTCAGCGTTAATTGAGGCCCGCAGCCACGAACGGCTGGGGCTGCTGGCCGAGCATTGCCCGGATCGGGCGCTAGGGCAGTTCTATCGCAGCCTGATGGCGTCGGAAGCTCGCCATTACGGCATATACTGGGTGCTGGCTGAGCACCGCTTTCCTCGGCAGCAGGTGGATGACCGGCTCGGTCAACTGGCGGCGGCGGAGAGCGAGATCTTGGCGAACCTCCACTCTGAGGCTCGGATCCATAGCTAGAGGGTAGAACCGTGATGCCGCTTGTACTCCACCAGGACACCTTTCAGTGGTATGGGATTCGCAGTTGGCAACCGGCGGATCGAGAAGGCGTTGGTCAACTGATCGCGGCGGTGCTGGCCGAGTATGGGTTAGGTTGGGAACCCCAGGGCAGTGATCGCGACGCTCTGGAGGTTGAAACCTACTACTGGCAACCCGGCGGTGAATTTTGGGTAGTTGAAGACCAGGCTAAGATTGTTGGCTCAGCGGGCTATTACCCCACCCACCGGGGGCTTAAAGCGGTGGAAATTCGCAAAATGTATCTGCATCCCCAGGCTAGAGGGCAAGGGCTGGGCCGCTATTTACTCACTAAGCTGGAGGTAGCCATTCAGCGGCGTGGTTTTCAGACCATTTGGGTAGAAACGGCCTCGGTGTTGCAAGCCGCGGTCAAACTGTACGAAACCAGCGGCTATCAGCCAGCCTGCGGGGTAGAAACCGGGCGGTGCGATCGTATCTATGCCAAAATTTTGGAGAAATAAGCCCCCCCTATTGGTTTAAGTATAGGCGTCTTGATTCCAGGTATCCACGTGGCGTGGCATACGTTCGGGAGGGGGAATTCGAGGAGATAGGAGCTAGAAGACTTCACCCTCCTATCTCCTAGCTCCCATCTCCTAACAGCCTGTAGTAGGATTTGAGTCAGCTATAATCGCTTCAATGACATTGAGAAAGCATCTTGATTGCCATTTATCCCGGCAGCTTTGATCCTATCACTCTGGGTCATCTCGATATTATTGCCCGTGGCAGTCGGCTGTTTGAGCGGGTAGTAGTTTTGGTTTCTAGCAATCCCAATAAGGTGCCGCTATTTTCTACCGCTAAGCGAATAGCGCAGATTCAAGCTTCTGTGGGCCACCTGACCAATGTAGACGTCGATCACTTTGACGGGCTTACCATTACCTACGCCAAACGCTACAACGCTCAGGTTTTGCTCCGGGGGCTGCGGGTGCTGTCAGATTTCGAAAAAGAGCTGCAAATGGCTCATACTAATAAAACCCTAGCCCACGACATTGAGACCTTATTTCTCTCAACATCCACAGAATATGGCTTTCTCAGCAGTAGCCTAGTTAAAGAAATTGCCCTATTTGGCGGCCCCATTGATCACCTTGTTCCTGACCATGTAGCGCGAGACGTATACCAATGCTACGCCCAGACCCAACCCGCCTTCAAGCCCAGCAAAATGGTACCTCCGCCGATGGCTACATCGATGATGTCGGATCTCCATCCGCCGTCCCTGCCGTCGGAGACATAGACATTCAGCAAGGGCTGAATAAGCTTGAGGAGTTGGTGTTAAGCAGCCCCAGGGTGCCCTTTACGGGCCGCACTCTGATCGATGAAGATCAGCTCCTTGATCAGCTGGATGCCATCCGCCTGAATTTGCCGCCTGCCTTTCGCCAGGCTGTGCAAATTTTGCAACAGCGTCAAACCTTGATGGCTGAGGCCGAGCGCTATGCCGAGGACTTAATTCTTGCCGCTGAGCAGCAGGCTGCTCAAATCCTGGATGAGATGGGCATTGTCCGGCAAGCCGAGCAGACGGCCCAGCACCTGAAGGCCCAGGCCCAGGCTGACTGTGACACCCTCCGGGCTCAGGTAATAGCGGAGATTGAAACCCTGCAAACCCAGGCCCAGCGGGAGTGGGAAACCCTACGCCAGAAGGCCCTGGCAGAACAGGCCATGATTCAGCAAGAGTCTGACGCCTATGCCGACCAGGTGCTCTCCCAGGTTGAGCAGCAGCTCTCTCAAATGCTGCGGATTATTCAGAACGGGCGCACCCATCTCCAGCCTGGCCTAGAGGACGTGCCACCCAATGCGGCAGGGCGAGGAACTAAGCCCGGTAAGCCATCTACCTCCAGACCTAGCCAGCCAGCCCCCCGCCCCGACCGTTCTCGTCCCCAAGATCCAGGTTCGGCCTCGTGATTAGCTACCTCAAAGGAGTGCTGGCGGATATCCAAAAACCCGGTAATCACAAACTTATGGTCACCCTGGAGGTGAACCAGGTGGGCTACGAACTCCAGGTGGCCGCCCGCCAATTGTCTATCCTGCCACCCCTGGGGGAAACGGTGCAGCTTTTTTGCCACCTGCAAGTGCGGGAGGATCAGATGATCCTGTATGGCTTTGGGCAGCGGCAGGAACGCGACCTGTTTCGCCAGTTGATTGCTGTTAGTGGCATTGGCCCTCAGATGGCCCTGGCTCTGCTAGACACTCTGGGTGAGCAGGAGCTGGTGCAGGCCGTGGTGTCTGGTAATACCCACCTAATTGCCCGCACACCAGGCGTGGGTAGCAAAACCGCTGAGCGCATAGTGCTGGAGCTCAAAACTAAACTGCAAGATTGGCAAGCCCAGGTCGGGTTGCCCTCAGTGCCCAGTGGTGGCCCGGTGGCTTCTGTTCAAGAAGAGGTAGAAATCACCCTCAGCGCTTTGGGATACAACCAGGCTGAAATTCTCAAAGCCCTCCAGGCTGTGAGCCGCCAGACAACAGCTCAGAAATCTGCTAACCCCGAGGTTTGGGTGCGGGAGGCCATTGCTTGGTTGAGTCAGTAAGTACAGCAGATCACATTAACTAGAGTAGCGGTGTGGAAACACTAGTGCTATAGTGGGAAATCCTGGCACAAAGTTTATTCT